>NZ_JAMYLQ010000005.1:0-254918 GCF_040318115.1 Mesorhizobium sp. M1312
GCCGGGGTCGGTGCTGGCGCGAGCGCCGGCTCGCAAGGCGCATCCGTCGGGGCAGGCACGAGCGGTGCCGGGGTCGGTGCTGGCGTGAGCGCCGGTTCGCAAGGCGCATCCGTCGGGGCCGGCACCAGCGTCGGCGGTGCGGGGGTCGGTGCTGGCGGGAGCGCCGGTTCGCAAGGCGCATCCGTCGGGGCAGGCACCAGCGTCGGCGGTGCCGGGGTCGGTGCTGGCGTGAGCGCCGGTTCGCAAGGCGCATCTGTCGGGGCAGGCACCAGCGTCGGCGGTGTGAGCGGAGCAAACGTCGGAGCTACGGTCGGCGCAGGTGCCGCGTCCCTCGGCGCTCCCGGCAGTCCGGCCGTAGACACGACAGCCAATGACCCAGGCAAGTCCGACGGGAAATCGATCGCCCTGCCACTCGTCCTCAGGCCTTCCAAAGCAGGTTTGGGTGACTCCACCAGGGGGTATCCCTTTGGATCTCTTGGACCGCTGGGAGCGAGACCCGGTACGCCAACTGCGGTCGTGCAAGCCTGCCGCGCGGCGATCCTGTCCGCTGCGACGCCGCTTGGCGCCCTCCGTGTCCACGCGGTGAGCGCGGGTGCCTTGCGTCAGCGTCGAGGCGCACTCACGGCGCCGATCGCGGTGCGAATAGACTACGCAAGACGAGGCGGCATCGAAGTTCGGCAGGCGCGAGTCGGCTGTCGCCTCGACGCGGCGGGCAGGGTCACCGCAGTGAGATAGCACCAAGCCTGTCGGGCAGGTTTCGAAATCCGAGGACAATACGCCGGCAACCAGCGTGATCTGGTCGTCGAGGCGCATGGCCAGCCGGTGCACGGCGCCGATGAAGGCGTTGCGCCCGCCACCCACCATGCCGACCCGCAAGCATTCACGCATCGATCCGTCAGCAATTGCGTAAGACCATGATTTGAAAACTCCCTCCTGAAGATTGACTATCGGGAATTGGCGTTCCCTAGTCTGCAAAATGCCAACATTGTTCCGGGAGGAGGAATGGAGCTTCGGCTGGACGGCAAGGTGGTGCTGGTCACCGGCGCGACGCAAGGCATCGGCCGGGCGATCGCCGAGACGCTCGCGCGCGCAAGTGCCGGCGGCCTGCTGGTCTCCGGGCGCGAACCCGTGCGTGGCAACGACGTGGCGACGGCGCTCTCCCAGGCAGGCACGCCAACCGCATTCGTCGCCGCCGATCTGGCTGATACCACGGCGCCGGCGCGGCTGGTGGACGAATGTATCAGCCGCTTCGGGCGCATCGACGCGCTGGTCAACGCCGCCGGCCTGACCAACCGCGCCTCGTTTCTCGATGCCGACCTCGACGATTGGGCGGCGCTGTTCGCCGTCAATGCGCGGGCGCCGTTCTTCCTGATGCAGGCGGCCATCGCGCAGATGATCAAGCAAGGTCAAGGCGGCGCCATCGTCAACATTCTGTCGATCAACGCGCATTGCGGCTCGCCCGAACTCGCCGTCTATTCCGCCACCAAGGGCGCGCTCGCGACGCTGACCCGCAACGCCGCCAACGCGCATGGTTTCGACCGCATCCGCGTCAACGGCATCAATGTCGGCTGGACCGACACTCCGGCCGAGCGCATCATGCAGGCCGAGACGCTGGGGCATGGCCCGGGCTGGATCGACGCCGCCAACGCGTCGCAGCCTTTCGGGCGCCTGCTGGCGGCGGACGAGGTGGCCAACCTCACCGTCTTCATGCTCTCCGACGCCTCCGGGCCGATGACCGGCGCTCTGATCGACCAGGAGCAATGGGTGGTGGGAGCGAACCGGTGAAGGCTGCTTCGCTCGGAACGCTCGGCCCAGCACTGCTTAGCCGGCTTCCTTCCCTGGCTCCAAAAACCGTCTTACGACCGGGCAGCACTTGCCCGCAGGAAATAGCCTGGTGGACTGCATCGCCGTCAACGACAATTTCCGCACGGCTGTCACAGCCGGTCTCGTCGGCCTGCTCAGCGAGGATCCGACGGCGTTCGTCGGACAGGTTTGCGCATTGCCGGCGGCCGCACGGGTGAAGCGGCCGGCACAATCGGCATAGTAGGTCGCCACGACCACGGGAGGGCAATATGAAGCTCGGACTGCTCACCGCACCGTTTGCCGATACCCCGCTCGTCGAGGTCGCCGACTGGGCACGTTCTGCCGGCTTCGAGGCGCTCGAGATCGCCTGCTGGCCGAAATCCTCAGGCGCCGCCCGGCGCTATGCCGGCACCAGCCATATCGACGCCGCCTCGACCTCGGCCTCGCAGGCCAAGGAAATCGCCGCCGCACTGGCGGAAAACAAGCTGTCGATCTCGGGCCTCGGCTTCTACCCCAATCCGCTGCATCCCGATGCCGCCCACCGCAAGGCCGTCATCGATCATTTGAAGAAGGTGATCGTGCTGGCGAGCCATATGGGCGTGCCTGTCGTCAACACCTTCTGCGGCGGCGACGCTGCAAAAACCATCGACGCCAACTGGCAAGAGGCGCTCAAACTGTGGCCTGAGATCATCGCCCATGCGCGCGACAACGGCGTCAAGCTGGCCTTTGAGAACTGCCCGATGATCTTCAGCTATGACGAGTGGCCGGGCGGGCACAACATCGCCTATTCGCCCTATATCTGGCGCCGCATCCTTGAGGCCTGGGGCGGCGATGTCGGCATGAATTTCGACCCGTCGCATTTGGTCTGGCAGATGATCGACCAGGCCCGCTTCATCAGGGAGTTTGGCCCCTACATGCTGCATGTCCATGCCAAGGACTTGATGATCGATCATGATGGACTTTACGAGCGCGGTATCCTCTCGGCCGGCATGGGCTGGCAGGTGCCGCGCATGCCGGGACTTGGCGATGTCGACTGGAATGTGATCTTCTCCGGCCTCTATCGCGCCGGTTATGACGGACCCATCATCATCGAGCACGAGGACCGGCGGTTTGAGGGGAGCGATGAAAACGTCAAGCGGGGCTTTCTGCTGGCCCGCGATGTGCTGCGCCCCTTTGTGAAATGAGGCCGACTTTTCGAACTGAACTGAAATCAATGTGGAGGAAGACTGAAATGAAAAAATATCTGGCGATGGTCCCGCTGCTTGCCGGCGCGGCGTTTCTGGCTTCGGTGGGCGTCTCGTCCGCTGAAGCCAAATACACGATCGGCGTGTCCAACACCGTGCAAGGCAATGGCTGGCGCGAGGAGATGATCTGCGCCATCAAGGCGCAGGCGCTCGCGTCCGGCGAGGTGACCAAGCTCAACATCGCCCATCGCAACACCGACGCCGCCGGCCAGCTCGAGGACATTCGCAACCTGATCAGCGCCAAGGTCAACGCCATCGTCGTCAACCCGGCCGATCCGGCCGGCATCAAGTCAGCCCTTGAGGAAGCCACCAAGGCCGGCATCGTCGTCGTCGCCGTCGACCAGGCGGTCACCGAGCCTTCGGCCTACATCATCTCCAACAACCAGGAACAGTACGCCTATCTCGGCGCAAAATGGCTGTTCCAGCAGATCGGCGGCAAGGGCGATGTCGTCTACATGCGCGGCGCCGCCGGCGCTTCGGCCGACAGCGACCGCGACAAGGGTTTTAAGAAGGCGCTTGCCGAATTCCCCGATGTGAAGGTCGTGCACGAGGTCTTCACCGGCTGGCAGCAGGATCAGGGCAAGCAGCAGATCCTCGATTTCATCGCCACCGGATCGCCGTTCAACGGCATCTGGACCTCGGGCATCGACAATGTGATCGTCGACGCGCTGGTCGAGTCGCAGACGCCGCTTGTGCCGGTGGTCGGCGCCGACAATGCCGGCTTCGTCGGCCAGCTGAACTCGGTCGAAGGCCTCGTCGGCGCCGCGGTGACCAATCCCGGCTCGATCGGCGGCGCCGGCGTGACCTTGGCTCTGCAGATCCTGAACGGCAAAAAGCCGGCGGAGCAGACCGTGCTCGTCGAGCCGCAGCTGTGGGAGAACGCCACCGAAGAGGGCAAGGCCAAGCTGAAAAGCGTAGCCGATCCGTCGCTGAGCCCGGAATGGCCGGTCTCGATCTCCATTCCGGAGTGGACCACCTACACCAAGGACCAGATCATCGCCTGCAAGGGCCCGGGTGAGTAATATGGGCTTTCGCTTCAGACCATGACCGTTTCCAACTTCTGCGGAGACTGTCGACGTCGACGCCGCCCCTCATCGCCCTGCCGGGCCCTTCTCCCCGTGACGGGGAGAAGGGGCTGGCCGCAACTTCGGCGCCCTTCCTGCGACGGTGATGATTGGCGAAACCGGCGATCACAGCCCCCTCTCCCCGTCCCTATACGGGGAGAGGATGCCGGCAGGCAGGTGAGGGGCGGCGCCGGCGTGAGATGATTTGGGCCACTTAAATCGAGAGCAACGCGATTTTGACCACCAACCCTCTCCTGGAGGCCACCGGCGTCGTCAAGACTTACGGCGCCGTGGTTGCGCTGCGCAACGCGTCGCTGTCGGTTCTGCCGGGCGAGGTTCACGCGCTGATGGGCGCCAATGGCGCCGGCAAATCGACGCTCGTAAAAATCCTGACCGGCGCGATCCGCGCCGATGCCGGGCATATCCTGATCCGCGGCGAAGCCCGTGACGTGCGCTCGCCCGCCGATGCGCGCCGCGCCGGCCTGCTTCCCGTCTACCAGGAACCGTCGCTCATCCCCGATCTCGACGTCGCCTCCAACCTGCGCCTGACCGACACGCCGGTCGAGCCGTTCCGCGCCTGGGTGCGCGAACTCGGCATTCCCGACCTCGACATCCGCGACACCGCGCGCGACATCCCGCTTGCCGTTCTGCGCGTGCTCGATCTGGCGCGGGCGCTGGCGGTCGAGCCCGACGTTCTGCTGCTCGACGAGATGACCGCGGCACTGCCGGCAAACCTTGCCGAGAAGGTGCTCGAAGTCGTTCGCCGCCAGGGCGACAGCGGCCGTTCGGTGATCTTCATTTCCCACCGCTTTGTCGAGATAGCGGCGCTTTGCGACCGCGCCACCGTGCTCCGCGACGGCGAAACCGTCGGCGTCGTCGACATCAAGCCGGGCGTCGAGGAGCGCATCGTCGAGATGATGCTCGGCGCCAGGATCGAAAAGACGCGCGTGGCGGCGCGCCAGACGAGCCAGGCCGCTTCGCCTAGGGATAGCCGTCCGCGCCTCGGCGTGGCGAACCTTCGTGTCGGCACCAAGCTCAACGACGTGTCGTTCGACCTGGCGAACGGTGAGGTCGCGGGCGTCGTCGCGCTTGAGGGGCAAGGCCAGGACGAGCTCTTCGCCGCGCTCGCCGGCTCCATCCGCCCGTCCGGCGGCACGATCGAAGTGGACGGGAAGCCAGTGAAATTCGCGCATCCGGCGGATGCGATCCGCGCCGGCATCGCCTATGTGCCCGGCGACCGCACCGAAGCTTTGACCATGCAGCGCTCGGTGCGCGAAAACATCGCGCTTCCCTTCAGCGCCGCCTTGCGCAACTGGGGACCGATCAACATGGCGCAGGAACGCTCCAGGGTCGTCAGTGCGATCGAGCGTCTGCAGATCGACACGCGCGCCCAGCGGGAAGTGCAGCGCCTGTCCGGCGGCAACCAGCAGAAGGTGACGATCGCCCGCTGGATCGCCGCCGAAGCACAGACCATCCTCTGCTTCGACCCGACGCGCGGCATCGATGTCGGCACCAAGCAGGAGATCTACAAGCTGCTGCGCGAACTCGCCGACCAGGACAAATCCGTGCTGTTCTATACATCCGAGCTCGAGGAGGTGCAGCGTGTCTGCGATCGCGTCATCGTCATCTTTGGGGGGCGCGTCGTCGACGTCTTCCCCGTCGAACTCGCCGACGAGCCGGCGCTGATGCGCGCCGCTTACGGCTTGTCGCGCGGCGCCAAGGAGGATGTCGGCATCCTTGCCGATATCCACTCGAGCCCGGTGGCGAAACCTTGACCCGGCTCGTCCGCCGTCAGGGCTGGGTCGCCGGCCTGCTTGTCCTGTTCGTGGTCCTGTTCGTGATCACCAGGCTCATCCAGCCGGGCTATGGCAGCGGCGATTTCGGCTCGCTGGTGCGCGCGGTGCTGCCTTACGCCTTTGCCGTGGCCGCCCAGACGATTGTCGTCATCGCCGGCGGCATCGATCTTTCCGTCGGCGCCATGATGGCGCTGACCAGCGTCACCGCCGCCTCGATGATGGACGGCGCCAGCGAGGAATACGCGCTTTTCGTCGTGCCGTTCGTGCTGGCCATGGGACTGGTGCTGGGCGCCGTCAACGGCATGCTGATCGTCGTCACCCGCGTGCCCGACATCGTCGTCACGCTGGCCACTCTCTTCGTCCTGCAGGGCGCGGCGCTGCTGGTGCTCGGCGCGCCCGGCGGCGCGGTCGCCGAATGGCTGAGGGCGACCATCGTCGGCACGGTCCCGATCCCCGGATTGCCTGAGATCTCTGCCTGGATACCGAAGGCGCTGGTGCTCCTGGTCGTCTGCCTCTGCATCATCTGGATACCCCTGAAGCGCTCGAAGCTCGGCCTGTCGATCTACGCCATCGGCAGCAGCGAGCTCGCGGCATTTCGCAGCGGCGTGCCTGTCGCGCGCACCAAGATCATCGCCTATGCCTTGTCGGGGCTTTTCGCTGCCATGGGCGGGCTGGCGCTGACCATGAGCACAGGCATCGGCGCCCCCATTCCCGGCCCCTATCTTCTTGCCAGCGTGGCGGCGGTGGTGCTCGGCGGCGTCGCACTCGGCGGCGGCAAGGGCGGATTGCTCGGCCCGATCGTCGCGGTCTTCGTGCTACGGCTGGTGCGCACCGACCTGATGCTGCTGGCCATCGATCCCAACGTCACGGCAATCATCGAGGGCGCGATCATGGTCGCCGTCGTCATGTTCGGCGCCTTCATCACCATGCGGAGCCGCCAATCATGAGCAATGGCGTAAGGCTGGTTTATAGAGTCGGCGATCCTTCGCGCCCATCCAATCTCCCCACGACTAGGCAGGGCTATCGCAGGTGGGAAGCCGAGGCTTTCGCTCTACGATGTACCCCCACCCCTAACCCCTCCCCACAAGGGGGAGGGAGACTTCCGTTGGCGCTGACCTCGGCAAATTGCCTGTCTTTCGGGGCCAAAGGGAAAGGACAGGCGCGCGGCAGCGTTCCCTCCCCCTTGTGGGGAGGGTTAGGGTGGGGGTCCATCTTCGCAAGAATCCAAATGCGATTGCCCTGCCGGGTCCGCACGCGCCGTAGAGCGCCATCCCCTCCCGGCATCGGGCAAAACCAATCGCGAGCAACATCATGAGCACAACCGCGATCCAACCCGTACCCTTCGGCCGCCGCCTCAAGCGCTTCATGGCCGACCGGCCGCTGATCCCGCTGATCATCCTGCTCGTCATCCTGGTGGTGGTCCTGCAGATCCTGCGCCCCGGCATCGTCAACGAGCGCTGGCTAGCCAACACGGTCAAATTCGCCATCCCGCTGGCAATTCTTGCCGGCTGCCAGACCATGACCATGCTGACCGGCGGCATCGATCTGTCGGTCGGAACCGTGGCGACGATGAGCGCCTTCATCATGGCGACGCAGGTCGTCAATCATGACCCGGCGGTGGCGATTCTCATCGCCTTGGTGCCGGCGGTGCTGATCGGCCTGGTCAACGGCATCGGCGTCGGCGTATTTCGCGTGCACCCGCTGATCATGACGCTCGGCACCAGCCTGATCGGCACCGGCTGCCTGCAGGTCTATCAGCGCACCGTCATCGCTTCGGGCGCCAAGATTCCGCCCTTCCTGGCCTGGCTGGGCACCGGCCTGACCTATGGCGTGCCCAATGCGCTGCTGCTGTTCGTGCCCATCGCCGTCCTCATCGTCTTCACCTTGAACCGCACCGGCTTTGGCCGCCTGCTTTACGCGGTCGGCGACAATGAAGGCGCGGCACGCCTGTCCGGCGTCCGCTATTGGCAGGTCATCACGGCGCTCTACGTCATCTCGAGCGTGCTCGCCGGCATCACCGGGCTGCTCTATATCGGCCTGATCAAGGCGCCGTCGCTGTCGTTAGCCGAACCGCTGGTGCTGCCTTCGGTGGCAGCCGCCGTGATCGGCGGAACCTCGATCTTCGGCGGCCGCGGCGGCTACACCGGCACGATCATCGGCGCCCTGATCCTCACCGTGCTGACGACGCTGCTGACGATTTTGCAGATGCCCGAAGGCGCGCGGCGGATATTATTTGGGCTGATCGTCCTGTTCGTGACGGCGGCGTATTTGCGGATTATTGAGGATCGGTAGGGGAAGGCTGATGCGAGCAGCTGCTTTGTCTCGAAGCAAGACCCTCGCACACGGAGCCGTAACAGCTTTGCGCCCAATCCCAGCCGCTCGTCGACGCTCAGCTCGATCCCGAATGCCGCCGTCGAGGAACGAGAAGGCACTGGCTGGGGGTTGATGGCCACATCGGGAGGTGAACCCATGGAACCGCGCGCCAAGGAACAGGAGAACCTTTCCCGACTCGAACGGGGCCGCGCGACAGCTGCTGATGCGTCGCGGCAGACAAGCCCGGATACTCGAACGTGTGCGTCCAATCCTCCTCACTCGTTCGTGTCGACATGGCTTGCGATCTCCGACTCAGGCGGAACCCATGATTCACAACCGACCCCAAGGAACACTGTTGCCGCCCATCTAGCCGTCTTATCGGTATCGGCGAAGCCGCTGATCTGTGCTAAGCCGCCGCCCGAATAGCCAAAGGAGTACACCCGTGAGCGAGCCGACCGTGGCCGAGGCGACCGACAGCATCTATGCATCGCTCCGCGCGAACAATGCCGACATCGACGCACATATCGCGGCGCTCAAAGCAGCGCTGGCGCGAGAGGGGATAGAACAAGCGGTGTTCGATCCGACCAGGCTGGCGCAGAACAACCGTTCGGGCCGCAAGCTAATGCAGGCTTATTTTCGGCAGCGCGGGGTGAGCGTGAGGTTTTCGGCCTCGTAGGGGCGCACGCTGAGGCGCCACAGCCCGCCGGCAATCATTGTGGTCCAAGATCCCGCGGGGAGTTCAGGCAAGTCCGCTTTTGGCTTCTGCAGGCCGACATGCGGCTTCCGGCCCCGCCGACGTCAAAGTACCTGGGAAATCGGCCGACAAATGGTCAGTTCAATCACCTGCGCCGGCTGCCGAGTACATCAGCGACCGATTCGCCGCTTCGGGCCTTCGGATTTGACCGGATCAATCGCATGAATCTGCCGCCTTGAGCGCTTCGGCGCGGTCAGATTTGTCTAACGCTCCTATCCGTCGAACCGACGCGAAGAATCGTGGATAGTCGCCCGAACACAAATCGAACAAGCGGAGAAACGTCGCCACCCGATCGCCGTAGACGGAAGTCGCGGCGAGCTTCGCGTTGTTAATCGGAGAATCGAACCAGACATCGTATCCCCGGTATCCACGCCAGCGACTGTCGCGCATCTCTCGGTAGCGCATCCGCAGCCGTTCGATCGCGGCTATCTTTGCGGCCCGCTTCTGCTCAGAGGTAGCGCTGTCGTCATAGACGTGCCTTAGCTCGTCTCGGGTCTGCGACACCAGTGCAAGAAATTGAGCTCTGCGCCTCCGGTCGGCTTCGTAACGGCGCAAACCGGCAGTGTCCCCATTCGCGCGCAGCCATTTTCTTACACCGGTTGTTTCGACAGCGGCAGCGAACGCTTCGTTGAACGCGGAATCGTCCTGTACGTAGATGCGCTGGTGGGCCAGCTCATGGAACACCAGCCCTGCAAGACCCGCTTCATCTTGGCTGAGCATGGTGCTTAGCAGCGGGTCACTTGACCAGCCGAGCGTGGAATATGCAGTAATGCCCGTCACATAGACGTCCAGGCCCTGTCTCTGAAGTTCGACAGCGGTTTCAATCGCAGACCTTTTGGAGAAGTACCCTCGGTACGGAACGCATCCGAACACTGGAAAGCACCATGTTCGTGGCGTCAGCGAGAATTCCTGCGCTGCGAAGATGGCCCATGTCACCGCGTCCCGACCAACGTCAACATAGCTGCGGTAGCTATTGTTGTCCGGCAGCGCTAGGTCATCTATCGCAAACTGTCGGATGGCGCTCGCCGATGCCATTCGAGCGCGCAACGTCGCAGGGGTCGACGGATCGTCGATCAGCTCTCCGACATCCTGGCGCGCCGCCATGATCTCCACGTGACCCTTCAAGGATTGTGCGTAGTAGGAAATGCTGGTGCAACCTGCCACGCCGGACATCACGATCATCGCAGCAACCGAACGAAAAAAAGCATGCATCACGGTTCGCCAACGGCATTGCTCACACGTCCGGATAGGGCAAATGTACGCAAGTACGCCCGGTCCCAAACAGTCGCGCCAATTTGGTTAAGGTTCTGGATGGGTTTAGGTTAGACGTTCGTCCTCGGCAAGACTGTCACAATTCGGTCACTGGCCGCCAAATTGCCGAATGTCCGGACGCGGCGGACTGAAGCAACGCAGCATTTTCCACTTTGAGGCGAAGTAATTCTCACCTATGGTCCGCCAGGCTTTTGGCATGGAGGGGAATATTGCCGATGGTTTTATCACGCAGGGGTATCGTGCTCGGCGGCCTGGCGCTGGTCGCGGTGGGTGCAACCAGCAATATTGCTCAAGCCGCGGCGGCAAAATCCTTTTTCGCCGGTACCGCCAGCGATAACAATTTTGTCTATCGCAAGACCAACTTCGCCAAGATCGACAAGAGATGGCATCGCCAGATCGTCAAGTATTTCAGCAGCGAGCCGGTCGGCACCGTCGTGGTCGATACTCGCCACCACTTCCTCTACGTCATCATGGAAAACAAGACCGCCATCCGCTACGGCGTCGGCGTCGGCAAGGACGGCTTCAAATGGTACGGCCGCGCGACGATCGACCGCCGCGCACTGTGGCCGCAATGGGTCCCGCCCCCCGAAATGCGTAAGCGCAGGCCGGACCTACCGCACATGGTCGCAGGCGGCGCGTCCAACAATCCGCTCGGGCCGCGCGCGCTCTATCTGCACCGCAACGGCGCTGACACCGGCTACCGCCTGCATGGCACGCTGGAGCCATGGAGCATCGGCACCGACGCTTCCAGCGGCTGCATCCGCATGTTCCCGGAAGACATCATCGACCTGTACCAGCGCTGCCCGATCGGCACCGCGGTGCAGGTCCTGCCGCACATCGCCGACCAGGCGCCCGCTTCCACCACTGTCGAATGATTGGCGCCTCATGAAACGCATGATTGAAAACACGCGCCGGCTGCTCGCCGCCGGCCTGCTGGTGCTGGCCGCATCCTGCTCGACCAGCAACACGCTGGCCCCCTCCACGCCCGACATCACCAACACCGAGGTTGCCGGCTTCCAGAACGTGCAGCCGGGCAGCGAGGAGGATTTTATCCTCAATGTCGGGCGCCGCACCTATTTCACGCAAGGTTCGGCCGCGCTCGATTCTGTCGCCAAGGCCACCCTCGACACCCAGATCGCCTGGTTGGCAAAGCATCCGCGCTGGCTGCTCAAGCTGCAGGGTTTCGCCGACGATCCCGGCGCAAGTGAAACGGCGCTGTCGCAGCAGCGCGCCGATGCGGTGATGGACTACCTCGCCGCCGGCGGCATAGACCGCAACCGCTTGTGGGCCAAGGGCTACGGCAAAGACAGGCTCGTCCGCGACTGCCCTGACACCGCCTGCAGGTCGCAGAACCGCCGCGTTGTGTCTAATTTGCGCGATGTGAGGGACGAGCCGTAGGGGGCTGCTGTTCTGCTTGTGACCCGAAGCAGAGTCTCACACCCGACGGCGGCATGGATCGAGGACGGGAGCCACTACACTACTTGATCCTGCAGGAAACTGATCGACCATGGAGTAAAGGTCACTTCCGCCAGAGGCAGCTCTTCTGGGTGCTTTGAGTTTGCTTCTATGCAACTTTGAACCGCGAAGGCCGCCCTCAACCGGCTCCCAGATATGTTTCAGCAATGCCGATGGTAGTCGACGTCGCGTCGGTACGCTCCTAGCTGGCCCAAGCGTAGAAGACGGCGAACAGCACAAGCCATACCGCATCGACAAAATGCCAGTACCAGGATGCCGCCGTCGTTATGAAGCCGGCGCCGCCGGCTGAGCGCGCGCGGATCACCCGATATGCGGCGATCGACAGCAACAAGATGCCGATAACGACGTGCAGGCCGTGGAAGCCAGTCGTAAGGAAGAAGATCGAGGGATAGACACCGTCGCGGAATCCCACCGAGGCGAGGCTGAATTCCCGAAGCTGAAGGCCGACGAACACGCCGCCGAGCGCGATCGCCACGGTAAGCCCGATAGCCGAAAGCTGCCATCGCTCTTTCAGAAGCCAGTCATGCGCCGCTGCGACGCAGACCCCCGACGCGACGAGGATCACTGTGTTGAGAAGCGGGCCGCCCCAAGGGTCGTCGGGGCGCATCGGCGTAGGTGGCCATGAGCTGAACCCCGCGATCTCCGGATAGATCGCGTATCGTAGGTAGACGGCGAACAAGGCGGCGAAGAACGCTACCTCGGACGCGATTAAGGCGATGATTGCGATCCTCGGGCCAAAGGTGTTTTGCGGACCATTCGCACGCTCACCACTCGTCGCCCGCGACCACGCTGTCAGAGCGATGAACAATGGCAGAAGCCCCACCGCGATCACGAGCGGACCGAGTGCCGCGATGCTGCCGGCCAGCGTGCCGAACAGCGACGGGTGGAAGAGCGCGAGACCGGCGCACGCCAGCAGGAACAGCGAGACAGCAGTCGCGACAGGCCATCGGCCATCCGTGCCGCCGACCTCGGTGACAGTCTTGCTCACGCGCCTGCCTCCGCGCCCGCCGTGCCACGCGGACGCGCCATCTCGGGATCGTCATCCCATTCATGCGTGAAAGCCGGACCCCACACATCGCGCGGGGCCGGCGCGCCACGGCGCAGCGAGACCGCAAGCATCACCAGGAACAGCAGCGTGGAGGCGAGCGCGAGCACAGCGCCGAGCGACGCAATCATATTCCAGCCCAAGAAACCGTCCGGATAATCCGCGATGCGCCGTGGCATTCCTGCCAGTCCGAGGAAATGCATCGGGAAAAACAGAACGTTGGTGCCGATGAAGAAGCACCAGAAATGCAACCGTCCAACCCACTCCGGGAACATGCGTCCGGTCATGCGCGGGAACCAGTAATAGAAGCCGGCGAAGATCGCATACGTCGCGCCGAGGCTCAGCACATAGTGGAAATGCGCGACGACGTAGTAGGTGTTGTGCAGCACTTGATCCGCGCCGGCATTGGCAAGCACGATCCCCGTCGTGCCGCCGACCGTGAACATGATGATGAAGCCCAGCGCCCACAGCATCGGCACGGTGAGGCGGATCGACCCGCCCCACATAGTGGCAATCCAGGCGAACACCTTGATGCCGGTCGGCACCGCGATCACCATCGAGGCCAGCGTGAAGAAGGCACGCGGCGCGAAGCCGACACCGACGGTGAACATATGGTGCGCCCAGACGATGAAACCCAGCGCCGCAATTGATGCCATCGCCAGCACCATGCCGGGATAACCGAAAATCGGGCGACCTGAGAACCGCGAGACGATCTGGCTGATGATGCCGAAGGCCGGCAGGATCATGATGTAGACCTCCGGATGGCCGAAGAACCAGAAGAGGTTCATGAACAGCATCGGGTCTCCGCCGCCGGCTGGATCGAAAAAGGCGCCGCCGAAATTGCGGTCGGCAAGCAGCATCGCCAGCGCGGCCGCCAGCACCGGCATGGCGAGAAGCAGCATGAGCGACGAAATCAGGATCGACCACACGAACAGCGGCATGCCGAACAGCGGCAAGCGATCCTCGCGCATGTTGAGGATGGTAGTGACGAAATTGATCGCGCTGATCACCGAAGAAATGCCGGCCAAGTGCAGCGCGAGGATCGTCATGTCGACCGACGGTCCGGGCTGGCCGTCTATGCCCGACAGCGGCGGATAGAGGCTCCAGCCGGTACCCGTTCCGTCGCCGACCAGCAGCGACCCGATCAGCATGATCAAGGACAGCGGCAGCAACCAGAAGCCGAGACTGTTCAGTCCCGGAAAAGCCATGTCGCGCGCACCGATCATCAGCGGGACGAACCAGTTGCCGAAGCCGCCGATCAACGCCGGCATCACCATGTAGAAGATCATGATTAGGCCATGCGCGGTAGCGCACGACATTCTGCCGGGTCAGGTCGAACGCCGAAACGGTGACGAAGGAGTTCCAGCCAACCGGCTGATATTTCAGCCCGACCTCGTACTGCTTGCCGGTTTCGGGCACGAGCGGATTGCCGTTGCTGTCGGGGCCGGACACCGGCTGGAACGATTCGGAATAGCTGACATAGGGCGCAAGGCCGTTGTCGGCGAGATAAAGCAGACCGGCGCGGCTGGTGAAGGCGTCGTCCTTCTGGCGGGGACCGAAAGCGCCGCCCAGATTGTCGTGGACTTTCGCGTCCGCCCAGTCCTGGCGGCCGCCCAGCGTCAGCCGCCAGTTGCCCAGCTTGATCTGGTCCTGCGCGTAGAGGCCGACCTGCGATTGGGTGGTGTCGGTGTCTGTATAGGGCGTCATTTCGCCGACCGGATAGCCATAGACTGGGTCGAAAATATTGAAATCATCGTCGGTCATATCGTTGCTGGCGGCATAGTCGCGGTAGGTGTAACGCTTGTAGTCGAGGCCGAGAAGCAGCGTGTGGGCGAGCAGCCCGGTGTCGAAATCGGCCTGCGCCTGGTTGTCGATGGTCACGCCGCTGAGCCTGCTGCCGCCGGCATCGGCATAGCGGGAATAGTCGCCCTCATCATTCAGAAGCCCGCCGCCGAAGACGCCTTCCTCATAGTGCTTCAGATAGGCGTAGCGGGCGTGCTGGCGAACCTGCCACGTCTCGTTGAAGCGGTGATCCAACTCGTAACCGATCGACGCCTGGTCATTGTTGTAGGTGTCGAAGTCCGGTTCGCCGACGAACATGCTGTTCGGCAGGTATTTTCCGTCCTTGCCCGGCCTGATCGTGCCGTATGCCGGCAGGTACTGCATCGCCCAACCGGACCGGTCGCGCTGATAGTTGGCGAGGATGGTCAGGCTGGTATCGGCATCGGGCTGCCAGCTCAGCGCCGGCGCGATGAAGATGCGGTCGTCCTCGACGAAGTCTGTCTGCGTATCGCCGGTGTGGGCGGCGCCGGTGAGGCGGAACAGGAGCGACTTGTCGGCGTTGACAGCCCCGCTGAAGTCGAACTTCCTTCATAACGGTCGAAGCTTCCGGCGCCGATCTCGACCTCGCGGAGGTTCTCCTCGGTCGGGCGCTTGCTGACATAGTTGATGATGCCGCCAGGGCTTGCCTGGACGTAGAGGACCGATGCCGGCCCGCGCAGGATTTCGTAGCGTTCGGCGCCGTAGGAATCGAGCGCCGTGAACAGCGTGAAATTGCTTTCCTTGAGCTGCAGCCCGTCCTTGTAGAAGACGCCGCTGGAGTTCGAAATGCCGCGCATCTGCAAGCCGTGGCCACGATTGTCGGTGCCGTAGAGATTGCCGGTTGCGCCTGGCGTATACCGCAGTGCGCTGTTCAGGCTGTCCACCGCCTGCGCTTCCATCTGGTCTTTGGTGATGACCGATATCGACTGCGGCGTCTCGATCAGCGGTGTTTCGGTCTTGGTGGCGGTGGAGCCCTGGGTGGCGACATAGCCGTCGACCGTCCCAAAGGCGCTTTCGACGCGTTCCTGAATGTTGATCGGGTCGAGAGTGGTGGTCGCCTCCTGCGCGACGGCGTCGCCGCCGCCAAGCAGCACCGGCAGCGACATCGCCGCGATCAGCAGGTTTCGGCGCGCAGTCGTTTCATCTCGAATTCTTCCGCGGCCAAAACCAATCACCATCTCGGCGCGCTCCACTCTTTCGGAATTTCGACGCAAATCCGGCGCGTCACGACATTTTGTTGACCCAAAAGTCATCTTCATTGTTGACTCATGTTTCATAGTTAACCGGGCATCGGCGCCGAAAACCGGACTGCCGAAACCGATTACGGAAATGCTCGGGCGAAGCCGAAGAGAGGCCAACACCGTGGCTGGAACACATGCCCAGACTGCCTTCCATGTCGAAGCGGTGCGCTTTGCCGTCAGCGAGCGGACGCTGCTCGGTCCTGTCACACTCGAGCTGCAACGCTCGCGCGTCTATGGGCTGATCGGGCACAACGGCTCGGGCAAATCGACGCTGATCAAGCTCTTGGCGCGCCAGCAGCCGGCAAGCTCGGGCGGCATCACCTTCGCGCAGCGTCCGCTGGTGCAGTGGGGCGCGCGCGAGCTCGCCCGCGCGCTGGCCTACCTGCCGCAGACGACGCCGGCGGCGACCGGCCTGACCGTGCGCGAACTGGCGACGCTCGGGCGCTATCCCTGGCATGGCGCGCTCGGCCGCTTCGGGCACGAGGACAGGCGCCATGTCGACGAGGCGCTTGTCCTGACCGACATGGCTGACTTCACCGACCGGCTGGTGGACGAATTGTCCGGCGGCGAGCGCCAGCGCGCATGGCTGGCCATGCTGGTGGCGCAGAATGCCGGCGTCATGCTGCTCGACGAGCCGATCTCGGCGCTCGACATCGCCCATCAGGTCGAGGTGCTGGGGCTGGTCAGGGATCTCAGCCGTAAACGCGACCTGTGCGTCGTCGTCGTGCTGCACGATCCCAATATGGCGGCGCGCTACTGCGACGAACTGATCGCACTGAAGGACGGCAGGCTGCTGACGCGCGGCACGCCGGACCAGATCATGCAGGGCGACGTGCTCAAAGGAATTTTCGGTGTCGAGATGGGTGTGTTCGCGCACCCCGTCACCGGCCAGCCCATCGGCTATGTGCAATGAGGCCACTGTGAGAATAAGGAAGAAGCCCTTGTCCAGACATGGTTTGTTCGCGGCGTTGATCGCATCCGTCATCCTGTCGGCTAGCGGCACGGCCGCCCAGGAGCAACCGGACGCGGCTCCGGCGATCGAGGCGCCCGCTCCCGCGCCCGGTCGCGCCACCAGCCACGCAGCCCGGCGTGACCACGCCCACCCAGACCACGCCTATCGAGACTGGTCCTTCGACGGCGACGTCCCTGACCCTGCCGCATGATCTGTCGCCATGGGGCATGTTCATGGCGGCCGACATCGTCGTGAAAGCGGTAATGATCGGGCTGGCTTTTGCGTCCTTCGTCACCTGGACGATGTGGCTGGCCAAATCGCTGGAGATCCTTGGCGGCAAGCTGCGCGCCCGCCGCGCGGCACAAGCGATCGGCTATGCCGCGACGCTGAACCAAGCCGGCCGCGCGCTTGGCCACAATGGCGGTCCTGGCGCCCTGCTGGTGCGGGCGGCGGAGGAAGAGACCGCGCTTTCGGCCGGCTCGCTCGACCATGTGTCCGGCGACGGGCTGAAGGAGCGGGTCACCTCGCGTCTGTTGCGCATCGAGGCGGCGGCGGCGCGGCGCATGTCGCGCGGCACCGGCGTGCTGGCGACGATCGGCTCGACCGCGCCGTTTGTCGGCCTTTTCGGCACGGTCTGGGGCATCATGAACGCCTTCATCGGCATCTCGCAGGCGCAGACCACCAATCTCGCCGTCGTCGCGCCGGGCATCGCGGAAGCTTTGCTGGCCACCGCGATGGGCCTTGTCGCGGCGATCCCGGCGGTGGTCATCTACAACGTCTTCGCGCGATCGATAGCCGGCTACAGGCAGATTCTCGCCGACGCGTCGGCAGGGGTCGAACGGCTGGTCAGTCGGGATCTGGATTTCCGCACGGTCGCGCCGGCAAAGCAGATGGCCGCGGAATGAACACGGAGCGACGCCATGGCGGCTAGAATTCGAGAGAACATCGACGGCGATCTCGAGGAGAACCACGAGATCAACGTCACGCCGTTCATCGACGTTATCCTGGTTCTGCTGATCATTTTCATGGTCGCGGCGCCGCTGGCGACGGTGGACGTCAATGTCGACCTGCCGGGCTCGACTGCAACGCCGGCTCCCCGGCCTGAGACGCCGCTGTTCCTGACCCTGAAAAACGATCTCAGCCTGGCGGTCGGCAACGATACCGTGCCGCGCGACGCCTTCGCCGCCACGCTCGTCGGCAGGACAAAAGGCGACAGGCAGACGCGCATCTTCCTGCGCGCCGACAAGGCGGTCGGCTATGGCGAACTTATGGAGGTGATGAACCTTTTGCGGGGCGCCGGTTATCTGAAGATCGCGCTGGTCGGCCTCGAGACCGCGCCCGGCGATGCCGCGGCGCCGCAAGTCGGGACGGGCAAGTAATGTCGCCGGCCGCCGCCCTGCCGATGGCCGATCAGCGGCGTTTCGGCGTGCGCGAGATTGCCTGGTGGGCGGGCGCGGCTGCACTGGTTCTGGTGGCGCATGCCGCGATCGGCTATGCGATGCAGAGCTGGCGCCCGGCCGAGCCCGATGGCGGGCCGCCGCAGGCGCAGGTGATCGAGCTGTCGCCGATGGCGTTCACGCCGGCCGAGCCGGCCCCGCTGCCGCATGAGATAGCGCCCGATCAGCCGGATCCGGCCGAGGAGCCTGACGTAACCGAAACGGAGCCTCCGCCCGAACCGCCCGTCGAGCGGGCAGAGCCGGTCACCGAGCCGTCGGAAGCCGCCCCGGCCGACACAGTCGAGCCCACCCCGCCAACCGTGGCGGAACGGGTCGACCAGCCGCCGCTCGAGGAGGTCGTGCCTGATATTGCCGAGGCCGTCACGCCGGAAGTGGTCATTCCGCTGCCGCAGCCGAAACCGGTCGACGCACCCGTCGAGGCCAAGACAAAGAAGCAGGCAAAGACTGAGGCAAAGGAGCCGGCTGAGGTCAAGACCAAGAAGCCGGTCAGAGAGGCCAGACAGCGTCCGAAAAAGGAGAAAGCCGCACCGCCGCGGACGACGGCCAGTCTCGCTGCGAAACCCGCAGCCAAGGCGGCCGCACCGAAATCGGCCAAAGCATCGGCTTCGAGATCCGGTGTGAGCGCGTCCAAGTGGAACTCGCAGCTGCATGCGTGGATCAGGCGACACACGCGTTATCCAAGGGGCGCAAAGGCCCGGCGCGAGGAAGGTAGTCCACGAGTGACCTTTACCGTCGACGGATCCGGCCGCGTTCTATCCGCCCGGCTGGCTCGTTCCTCCGGCTATCCGGATCTCGATCGCGCGGCGCTCGACGCCTTACAGGGTGCCAAAGTGCCAGCGCCGCCGCCGGAAAAAGCGGGTACATCTGTTGCGGCGCCTTTCACATTCAAGCTGGACTAGCTCGTTCGGTATCAACTGGCCCGTCTTGGCCGACAGTCGGATACGAACCGTTGCAGCCGCATCCAGCGACGATTTTCGACCATCCATCGTCATTTGTCTGTCATATGTCGGCCATATACATCCATAATTCCGGATTCTGGGATGCATGGATAAGAACACCGCCCTTCTCGCACTGGCAGCGCTTGGCCAGGACACCAGGCTCGAGGTGTTTCGCCTGCTGGTGCGGGCGGGCGCAGATGGTGTTCCTGCCGGCGAGATCGCCTCGCGCCTGGGTACGGTGCAGAACACCATGTCGGCGCATCTGAAGGTTCTCGACCATGCCGGCCTCGTCCGCGCCGAGCGTGACGGCCGGACGATCCGCTACGTCGCCGACATGACCGGTTTTCGCGATCTGCTTGCCTATCTCATGGAGGATTGCTGCAACGGCGCGCCGGAGCTCTGCCGGCCTGTCATCCACGCGGTGACTTGCAAATGTTAGAGATGGGCACACCCATGGCGGCTGACCTGTCCCGTCGCATTGTCGCGGAAGCGCTCGGCACGGCGATGCTCGTCGCGACGGTCGTCGGGTCCGGCATCATGGCCGACCGGCTGACGGATGATGTGGGTCTGTCCCTGCTCGGCAATACGCTGCCGACTGGAGCGATCCTGGTGGTGCTGATCACCATACTCGGACCAATTTCCGGGGCGCATTTCAATCCGGCGGTGACGCTGGTTTTTGCCCTCAGGCGCGAAATCGACGCAATTGCAGCTTTGGCCTATGTCATCGCCCAGATTGTCGGCGGCGTCGCCGGAACGCTGCTGGCGCACGCCATGTTCGAACTGCCGATTCTGCAAATCTCGCAAACCGTGCGGACCGGAAACGGACAATGGATTGCGGAGTTGGTGGCCGCCTTCGGCCTGGTCTTCACCATTCTTGCCGGTCTTCGCTTCCGTTCGGATGCCATCCCCTGGCTGGTCGGGCTCTACATCACCGCGGCCTATTGGTTCACAGCCTCGACCTCGTTTGCCAATCCGGCCGTCGCCATCGCGCGGGCGGTTTCCAACACGTTCGCGGGCATCCGGCCGATAGATCTGCCGGCGTTCATCGTCGCCGAGCTGCTGGGCGCGCTGCTTGCCATGGCCTTGGCAGGGTGGCTGCTCGCTGACCCCAAAGCAATCAGACCGATGAGAGCCGCGAAATGACCATCACCATCTACCACAACCCCGACTGCGGCACCTCGCGCAACACGCTCGCCATCATCCGGCAGTTCGGCGAAGAGCCTGATGTGATCGAGTATCTGAAAAACCCGCCGTCGCGCGAACGGCTGGTCGAGCTGATCAAGGCGATGGGGATGACGCCGCGCGAATTGCTGCGCCAGAAGGGCACGCCTTACGCCGAGCTCAATCTCGGCGATCCCAAATGGACTGACGACGAGATCCTCGATTTCATGCTGGCGCATCCGATCCTGATCAACCGGCCGATCGTGGTGACGCCGCTCGGCACCATGCTTGCACGGCCGTCCGAAGCGGTTCTCGACATCCTGCCCAATCCGGATATCGGTCCGTTCACCAAGGAAGACGGCGAAGTGGTCGTCGATGCATCGGGGCGGCGCGTCTGACGCCTATCTGATATTTCTGGAATTTTGGAAATAGCGCTTGACGACCCCCGGCGGCGGGAGCTAGCTTATTTCCATGAAACTCGAACAAGCAGCAAAACAGCTCGAGGCGCTCGGCAATCCGACGCGGTTGAATCTTTATCGCACCCTGGTGAGGGCAGGCGAAACCGGGCGACCGGTCGGTTATCTGCAGGAAAGCCTCGGCATCGCGGCGTCGACCCTGTCGCATCATCTCCACCGGCTTATCCTGACCGGCCTGGTGACCCAGGAGCGCCAGGCAACGACGCTGATTTGCCGTGCCAATTATCCGGTGATGAGCGATCTCCTCGGTTTTCTTGCCGACGAATGTTGTGCCGATGCCGCATGCGGCCCGGCTGTCGGGGAGGCGGCTGCGTAACTCTTTTTTGACCGATATTTCTGTAATCCTAGAAACATAGAAGGTGTGTCATGGTTCCCAACAGCAATCTCCCGGTTGCCATCATCGGCGCCGGACCTGTCGGCCTGGCCGCGGCCGCCCAGCTCGTCAGCCGCGGCCTTCCGGTCAAAGTTTACGAGGCCGGTTCCGCGGTCGGCTCGAACCTTCTGGATTGGGGCCATGTGCGGGTTTTCACGCCGTGGCGCTATTGTGTCGATGCGGTTGCCCGAAACCTTCTGGAGAGCCGCATTTCCTATGGCCGATGAAATCGTCGGCCAGTATCTTGCGCCGCTCGCAAAGCTCCCCGGATTGGCGCCGTCGACCGAGACCAGTGCCCGTGTTGTCGCCATTTCCCGCTGGGGGGCCGACAAGGTTCTGAGCAAGGCGCGGGAGACGCGGCCGTTCATGCTTCTGGTCGAAACGGCCGGGGGCATGCGCCGGGACAGCGCTCGTGCCGTCGTCGATGCGTCCGGCACCTGGCAGACGCCGAACCCGCTCGGCGCGGGCGGCATACCGGCCGAAGGCGAGAGGGAATTTGGCGACCGCATCGCCTACGGCATCCCGGATGTCCTCGGCCGTGATCGTCATGTCTATGCAGGCCGCACGACATTGGTGGTTGGCGCCGGCCATTCCGCCGCCAATGCCTTGCTGGAATTGGCAGAGCTCGCGCAAACCGAACCGGGCACCTCGGCACTATGGGTGACGCGCAGCACCGACCTTGTCCGCATCTATGGCGGCGGCGATGCCGACGCCCTGCCGGCGCGGGGCGAGCTTGGTTCCGATGTGCGGGAACTCGCCGAAAGCGGCCGCGTGCGGCTGGTGACTGGCTTTGCCACGGTTGCCATTCGCGAGGTCGACGGCCGCCTCGTTGTCGAAGGCCAGACAAAGGACGGGTTGCGCACACTCGGCCCCGTCGACCGGATCATCGCCGCGACGGGGCAGCGCCCCGATCTCGCCTTGACCCGGGAGCTTCGGCTGGACCTCGATCCTTGGCTCGAAGGCGTCAAGGCACTCGGGCCGCTCATCGATCCCAACGAGCACTCATGCGGCGACGTGCCGCCGCATGGTCATCGCGAGCTCAGCCACCCAGAGCCCGATTTCTACACCGTCGGCGTCAAAAGCTATGGCCGCGCGCCGACGTTCCTGCTGCTGACCGGCTATGAGCAGGTCCGCTCGGTCGCCGCGGCGCTCGCCGGCGACATGGCGGCGGCCGATGCCGTGCAGCTGGTGCTGCCCGAGACCGGCGTCTGCACGGTGCCGGCGTCAATTTCAGGCACGTCGTCTCAGGGTTGCTGCGGCGGACCAGCGCCGGCTGCTGTCGATGCCTGTGTCGACGACGCCAGGGCTAAAGCGAGCGGCAAGTCTGGGTGCGGCTGCGGCAGCACGCAAGCGATCGCAGCAGTGCGCGGCGGCGATCTCAAGATCGCCGCTCAATGAGCGACCGGAAAATCCCGGCTGCTGCGCTCTGGGCGTTGGGGCTGACGCAGATCATCGGCTACGGCACGCTCTACTACAGCTTCAGCATCCTGGTGCCGTCCATTGCGGTCGAGTTCGCCTGGCCGGAGCAATGGGTTTTCGGCGCCTTGTCGGCGTCGCTGCTGGCGGGTGGGCTGTTTGCCCCGACAGCCGGGCGCTGGGCCGATCGTTTCGGCGCCGGCCGGGTGATGACCGTTGGTTCGGCTGCCGCCGCGGCAGCGCTTGTCGCCTGCGCGGCAGCACCCGGTCGGGTGACCTTCGTGCTGGCCCTGATAGCGATGGAGCTTGCGTCCGCCTTCGTGCTCTACAGCGCCGCTTTCGTCGCGATCGTCCAGATCGGCGGCGCCAGGGCGCAGCGCAGCATCACCCATCTGACGCTGATCGCCGGCTTCGCTTCCACCCTGTTCTGGCCGCTGACGGCGGCACTTCACGAACACCTGACCTGGCGCGAGGTCTATTTGGTGTTTGCCGGCATCAATGTCGCCGTCTGCCTGCCCATCCATGCCTGGCTGGCGCGGCTATCGCGTCGGGCGGACAAAAACGCTTCGGCGGAACCTTCGGCCATCGGGCCGGCGAGCGGTGCCTTCACGCCACGCGACCGCAGCAGAGTGTTTCTGCTCATGCTTGGCGGCTTCGCGATCGAGGGCTTCGTGCTGTCCTCGATCCTCGTTCACATGGTGCCGCTGACGACGGCGCTCGGGCTTGGCTCGGCCGGGCTCGTCGTAACCACGCTTTTCGGGCCGTCCCAGGTGGCGAGCCGACTGATCAACATGCTGTTCGGCGGCCGGCTGGCGCAGACCTGGCTCGCGGTGATCGGCGCGACCTTGCTGCCGCTCGGCCTTGTCGTCCTGCTGGCGACGACACCGTCGGTGGCCGGAGCCATCGCTTTCGTCATCCTGTTTGGATTGGGCTCGGGCCTCGCCAGCATCGTCGGCGGCACGCTGCCCCTGGAACTGTTCGGGCGGGAGCGCTACGGCGCCCGGCTCGGCTGGGTGACGGCCGCACGTCAGTTTTCTTCGGCACTTGCGCCGTTTGCCCTTGCCATGGCGATGGCAGGCATGGGCGTCCAACCGTCGCTCTGGCTGACCGCTGCGGCCGGCATGCTCGGCATACTGGCCTTCTCGGCAATCATCCTGATCAAGCGGCAGCATCTCACGCAGGATCCCGTGATGCTTACCTCGGCGAACTGACGCCGCGCGCAGCGACCAGCTGTGCGCAACAGCGAGCGGCCGGCCATGCGCGCTCGACGGGCTGTGATGCGGTTGATAAGCCCTCTCCTCAAGGAGAGCCGAGATATGACCGTTGCGATCGAGATGGGCCACACGACCGCAGGCGCCCCGGCGGTGCTGGATCTTGAGGAACTGCTGGCGACCCGCCTTTTGGTGCAGGGCAATTCCGGCTCCGGCAAATCCCACCTGCTGCGCCGGCTGCTGGAGCAGAGTGCGCCCTGGGTGCAGCAGACCATCATCGATCCCGAAGGCGACTTCGTCTCGCTGGGCGACCGTTTCGGCCACCTCGTCATCGATGCCGAGGAGCATACTGAGCGCGGCTTGCAGAGTGCCGGCGAGCGCGCGCGCATCCATCGCGTCTCCACGGTGCTCAATCTCGAGGGGCTCGACGCCGAGAACCAGATCCGGCGCGCCGCCGCCTTCCTTGGCGGGCTGTTCGAGGTCGCCCGCGACCACTGGTACCCGATGCTGGTGGTGGTGGATGAGGCGCAACTGTTCGCGCCGGCAGTGGCGGGCGAGGTTTCGGACGAGGCGCGCAAGCTCTCGCTCGGCGCCATGACCAATTTGATGTGCCGTGGCCGCAAACGCGGGCTGGCCGGGATCATCGCCACCCAGCGGCTGGCCAAGCTCGCCAAGAACGTCGCCGCCGAGGCTTCCAATTTCCTCATGGGCCGGACTTTCCTCGATATCGACATGGCGCGCGCCGCCGACCTTCTCGGCATGGAGCGGCGGCAGGCCGAGGCGTTTCGCGACCTGGAGCGCGGGCAATTCATGGCGCTGGGCCCGGCGCTGTCGCGCCGTCCGCTCGGCTTGCGCATCGGCCCGACCGATACAAGCCCACGCAACGGCACCCCGCGGCTGATGCCGCTGCCGGAAGCAGCGCTGGCGGATGCCCGCGCGATCATCCTGGCAGCGCCGCCGCCGGAAACCGTCCGGCCGCAGCGCCGGTCGTCGCCGGACCTGCTCGATCAGCTGATGGCGGCAAAGTCGGCGGCGCTGGAAATCCGCAGCGAAGCGGCGGCGCCGCCGATCAGCGCCGAGGATTTGGCGGAGCGGCGTGAGCGGGTCGACCGGGTTTTGCGCGCCGTGCTGGCGCAGCCCGATGCGGGGTTCCGTGTCATCGGTGTGCTCTATCAGGAATTCGTGGTCCGCTGCCGCATAGAGGGCCTGGCGTCAGTCGTGCCGGATCTGCCCGCCTTCCGTCGCATGCTGACGCGCGCCCGCGCCGGCCTCGGCTCCGACATGGCAGGGGATGACGCGTGGCAGGACGTCTCGGCGCGCGCCTCGCTGCTGCCCGAGGATATGCAGGGCGTGTTCATGATGATCGCCCGCGCGGCGAAGGAGGGCTGGCCCTGCCCGAGCGACGCGACGATTGCCCGCGCCTATGGCTCGCACTCGCTGCGCCGCGCCCGGCGCCTGCTGACCTATATCGAGGAGCAGGGCCTCATCGTCTGCCAGCTTGACGGTCTCGGCCGGCGGGTCGTGACGCTCGTCGAACTGGCCTGGGCAACGGCACCGGGCGACCCCAATGCCGAGGAGGCGGAGCAGGGGAGCTTGGCTGTGTGAGGCGGCGGCCGAGCGCGCAAGGGGAACGCCACGCATCAAGGCGATGTATGGCCAAGCGGCAGGTACAGCGGCGAGTTTTTTAGAGATCAGCCCCGATCAACTGACGAAGGACAAGAAATACGGCAGGACTGTAGCGCAAATAGCCGCCGAAACTACGCCACCGCCGCCGATTACCCCTTCGGTTCGTTCTGTTGACATCTCCTGCTTCTGGAGAGATGGTTAGATACTACGCGGCGGCCCTTTTTCCGAAGATTTTATTCTGCAGCTTTATCAAAGGAGTTGGCAATGCGTTTGTCTCGATCGCGCCGACTTATGGCCATCGCTTTGACGGCAATCGCAGCCGTTCCCTCTTATGGACATGCCGAGGACAAGCTGCTGACGGAAGCGGTGCAGTTCAACGGTACGATCCTGTATCTCTCCACCGAGGTGCCTAGCCTGATCTTCGGCGCCGTGCGCAACGGCGAGACGGCCTTGGGCGGTTTCGGCAAGATTGCCGACGGGAGCGAGAAAGTGCCCGACGGCGACACAATGTTCCGTATCGCGTCCGTGAGCAAAGTGTTCTGCGGCAGTGTGCTTTCCTCGCTGACGATCGACGGCAAGGTACAGCTTACTGACCGGCTGCAGGATCGCCTTGGCTGGGACGTTACGCTCCCTGAGAAGGATGG
Organism: Mesorhizobium sp. M1312; assembly: GCF_040318115.1. NCBI lineage: Bacteria > Pseudomonadati > Pseudomonadota > Alphaproteobacteria > Hyphomicrobiales > Phyllobacteriaceae > Mesorhizobium > Mesorhizobium sp. M1312. Next base: position 26,084 of record NZ_JAMYLQ010000005.1, read on the forward strand.
CCGCGCCCTCCGCCTGATCGATCTCGTCGCGCAAGCTTCCGGCCTTCCGCGGGAGGTGCCAGTGGCCGAGGCGCCTCCCTCCGACCCCTTCTCTACGAACACCAAGGAGGCGCAGATTGCCGCCCTCGAGGACAATCCGCTGCTGTTCGCGCCGGGCACCGCCGTTCTCTATTCGAACTTCGGATACGACCTCCTCGGAGCGGCGCTCGCGAATGTCTCGGGAAAGCCCTATGCCGAGGTCCTGCGGGAGCGTGTCCTCGATCCCCTCGGCATGAAAGACACGGTTTTCAACCCAAGACCGGCGGACGAGCCGCGCCTGATGCAGGGCCATAACTTCGACGGCAGCGCCATGCCCATCGTGCCGACGAGCACAGCCATGGAGTGCGCCGGTGGATTGTACTCGACCGCGAATGACCTGCTGCGCTGGATGAACTGGCATGTCGACAACAAGCCTTCCGCGGCCGACGCCGAGTTGCGGCTTTTGAACCACGCGGCTTTTTTGTACCGGGACGGGCTCGCGTCGGCGGTGGGGCTGGATGACGGCGGCCCGATGGACGCCATGGGCCTCGGATGGGTCATCATGCTCCCCAACGAGCATCGCCCGCTCATCCTCCAGAAGAGCGGCGGCCTGCAAGGGATGTTTCTCTATGTTGCGATTGCACCGACACGCGGCGTCGGCGCTTTCTTCGTCATGAACGAATTCAATGCCGCCGGCTTCATGGCTGGGGTCAAGACGACGAACGATCTCGTCGCAGAGATCGCTCCACGCTGATTTTCGCGCTGACCGGGGAGCGTGCGCGATGATTAACGCTGTGGAGGGGCCTGACGGACGGCATGTTTCGTGGCAAGGCAAGCGCGACATCGGGCGATCCTAATCGAGGAGGCGGAGCAGGTGACGGGGGGACAGTGCGCGCACCATTAAAATGCGACTCAGAAGCCGAACGGCAACAGTAGACCGCAGGTACGGCGGCGAAGTTTTTTCGCGCCATAGCCTGATCTTCGCGCCGCTTAAGAAACCAGACAGCCGTTAGGCGCTACCGCTTATTGCGGCTTATGCCCGACTTACGCTCGGACCGGCAAAGCTATTTTGCAAAACCTGTGTGGTCGTCGGCAACATAACCTGCTCTTGACCCTGTGTGGCATTAATCTGCCTTCGCCCACTTGCATTTGCAGTTAACAAAGCCCCAACCTACGTGAATCATTAAATCGATTGCAGGACAACGTGGCGCCAAGCAAGAATGCAGAGTATGAGGCGTTGGATTTGGAGGTCGCTCTTGCAGGTCTGCGGCGTGATTACTCGAAATTAATGCCGCGCCTTCGGGCACTCGAACACACCGTCAAATGCGAGTGCGAAGGTGTGGTGTTGCGGCTACATTTTCCTGCGTTCCGGCAGGGAAAAGCTACTATCCATGAACTCATAGATGCTGTCGTTCACTATCTGACATCCTTCGCGCTGCCGCGATCCGACGTTAAGGTCGTCGACGACCTCTACGGCAAAGTTAGCGTGGACCATTTCAAGCTCAAAATCTCGCAGCTTTCGGAATCCGCAAAGGCGCTCTTCAAACGCGCCAATGAAGCGACCAACCGCAATGGCGAAGCCGGCGAACTGCTCTTGTACCTACTGACTGAGTGGATTTTGGACGCGCCTCAACTGGTTGCGAAAATGTCCCTAAAGACCAACCGGGAGATGCCCATCCATGGTTCGGATGGTATCCATGTGCGCTATTCGGCCGAGCAATCGCGACTACTCTTGTATTGGGGCGAGTCCAAACTTTATTCCGACATCGGCGACGCGATAGCCGCAGCAATTTCATCGATTACAGAAGCGTTGGAGCCGGCTAAGATGCAGCACGAGATTGAACTTGTGCAACGGAATATTGACTTTTCTGGTCTCGATGGCGCAAGCAAATCGGCCATCCTCAAATACCTTGATCCTTACGATGACGCTTACAACGAACGCTATGACGTGACGACCTGTCTGCTTGGTTTCAATTTTGATGCCTTTCACGCACTGGCGTCAACTCAGCCCGAGAAGGCTGACGCGGAGTTCGCAAAACTCGCAGAAGCGAAGCTGAAGGAGTTGGCACCCAAGCTGGCAAAGGCCATCGAGGCGGCGAATCTCGTTAACCGTCCCATCGAAATTTTCTTCTTTCCTGTGCCTTCGGTCCAAGAATTGCGCGATCTGTTTCAAGCCAAGATTGGCTGGAAGTCATGACCCTGGAGCTGATCGAGAAGGTCTGGGGTAACGTGAACTTTCACGAGGCATCGCGCCGCATCGAACTAGCATGGCTGCGCAGGGAACTCGGCGCTGAGGGGATCGCCGTCACCGCAGAGGAAGCGAGCAAGCTCATTCGCGCCGCTGCGATTCTCGCGTGCTCGAGCGACCAGCGGCACCGCAAGGCAGCATTCCGCGCGGCGACCTGCACGTATGAACTTTTTGGCGCATCGACACTCCCGCTGGACCAAGCGCTTCGTGTTGTCCTCGCGCGGCTTGGGAATTTTCCGTCGTTCAGCACGCGGTCGGAAGTTGCCGAGGCTCAAGCGTTACTGCCACTGGTTCTAGCCACCGAAGAGATTGCCTCAGCAGACGGGCGCGAAATCGCGGTCAATCAGCAGACGATCTATCTAACTGATTTTCAGCACGACCTATGGACCAGTCTTGTAGCCAGAAAACCCATTGCGCTGGCCGCACCCACGTCGGCCGGAAAGTCCTATGTCCTACAAAATTACCTGTCGTCGCTCTTCGCTGTCGACCGGCCTCATTCCGTTGTGTATCTCGTACCTACACGTGCACTCATCGGCCAGGTGGCAGAGGATCTCGCCGCTCAATTCCAAGGTTTCGCTGGCCACGTTCCGGATATCGTCACGATTCCGATTGACGCGGAAACGGCGCTTCCAACTCGAGCGATTTACATCATGACACAGGAGCGCATTCAACTTGCGCTTGCGGCTCATCCGGATTTCAATACGCATGTGGTGGTGGTCGATGAAGCACACTCGATCGCCGATGGAGCTCGCGGTGTTCTTCTTCAGTGGGTCATTGACGACTTGCTCTCACGCAATCCTGAGACTCAGATACTTTTTGCTAGCCCCAGCATCCGAAACCTTGGTGTCTTCGCTCGACTGTTCGGCCTGCCGAACGTGGTCGAGTTCACGTCGGTCGAACCAACCGTCGCGCAGAATTTTCTTACTTTAAAAATAGACTCTGTGACTAAGGGCCGAATAGTTATCCATACCGTTGGCGACGGGTCTGCAGCACCTGTCGAAGTGACCAGCCTCCAGCTAGGTCAGACTATTGCGAGCCGCGTGGAGAAGCTGGTGCACGTTGCCGCTCGGCTTGGACTCGGCCAATCGAATATCGTTTACGCGAATGGCGCCGCAGAGGCAGAGAAGATCGCGATTCAGCTGGCGGACCTCTTCTCTAATCGGGAGCCTACCGAGGAACAGCTAGCTTTGGCCGAACTTGCCAAAGAGGCGGTTCACCCGAATTATGTCCTTGTGGAATGCGTCAAACGGGGCATCGCTTTCCACTATTCGAACATTCCGACCCAACTTCGCCGAGCCGTTGAAGCGGCTGTTTCTGCCGGTCATGTTGACTATCTCGTATGCACCAGTACTCTTCTTCAAGGCGTCAATCTGCCTGCGAAAAACATTTTTATGTACGCGCCCGAGAAGGGACGCACCAACGCTCTTGAATCCACCGATTTTTGGAACCTCTCCGGCCGCGCCGGTCGGTTGCGGCGCGAATTCCAAGGCAATATCTTTCTGATCGACTACGCCAACTGGAAGAAGAAACCTTTGGATAGCCCAAAGGATTCCATCGTCGTCCCAGCGATTGAGACCAGCGTGAGGGAGCATGAGGCACAGCTCGTCACTGTCATTATTGATCAGGCAGCAGCGGGTCGGAGAGATCAGCCCGATCTTGAGACAGCCTTCGGTCGCCTCTATTCAGACCACAAGCGCGGCGAACTATCCACCACGCTTGCACGGATTGGAATTGCTGCAGACGGTCCTGAGTCCCAGGTCTTATCAGCCGCACTCGTCACCGCCGACGCCATGGTATCCATTCCGGCCGAGATATTGCGCCGCACCCCCAACATTTCGGCGCACAAACAGCAGCGTCTCTTTGGCCGCCTCGAGGTGACTATTGGCCGGGGGGTCGATGCAGCGCAGACCCTCATTCCGCGACACCCGCGTGAAAGCGAAGCTTTCCAGTCATACGCGAATATATTGGAACTGTGCCATGAGATCATTTTAGGGATCGATACATCGAAAGCCTTACATCGTTTTCATGCTCTTATGGCGCTGAAATGGATGCGAGGATTGTCCCTCCCGCAGATCATCGACGAACAAATCAAACGTGACCCCAGGAAGGCTCAGCAGACCATCATTCGCAATACGCTCGATCTGATCGAGACCGAAATTCGGTTTCAAGCGGTTCGCTTGTTTGGCTGTTACAGCGCTCTTCTAGTATATGCGCTCGACAGTGCGGGGATGATCGACCTCGTATCGAGCATACCGTCACTTCCTCTCTATTTAGAGGTCGGAGCATCCGACAAGACAATGATCAGCTTTATCGCGCTCGGGCTATCACGCGTCACCGCGATGAAGCTCAACGAGCTTTCTGCGAGGAAGGACCTCGACGTCGCAGCGGCCCTTCAATGGTTAAGGACCCGACCACCTGGCAGCCTTGGGCTCTCGCCGCTTCTGTTGGCTGAAGTTAACACGATCATTGCCGCATGAAACCCATCGCTCCGATGATCGGAAGCGATTGCCAGAAATACCGGTCCGTCCGTCTCGGCGCGAAGGTGTCGCCAAGGCGATGCCGACCAAGGAAATCGAGCCGAAGTGGTTGTCTGCGCAGCCACATCTAAACCGCAGGTGCGGCGAAGCCGTTTTGCGCCAGGAGTAGTCTTTTTGTCGCCAAGCGGCCTCCCCTTCGCTATTTCAGCGGCAGGAATGGTTCATGCTGCCACGCGCACTTCGATGTGCAGGCCAGCTGCTTCCACCATGTTAACAAGCGAATCGAGACCAAACACTCCGGTCTTGTGAAGCAAGAGGTCGGAAATGCGCTGTGGCGTAACACCAAGTCTGCGTGCAGCCTCTGTTTGCGTCCATCCCTGCGCCTGTACATGTCTTTCGATGGCTTGCATCAAAGTAGACCGCAGTTTCATGTTTGCGGGGTGCGCTGGATCTGCGTCTTCCACTGCAGCCGTGTGGGCCACACTAGGCCTTTGCTTGGATTTATTTCCTTTAATCGGCAAAGAGAATTGCTGTTGTGAGATGGCCGCGATTTTCGAGGAAAGCCCAATTTTTTCCTCGGCCTTTGCACGAGCATGGTCCGACATAAACGAAAGCAAATGACTCAAACCATCAGCGTCAGCTACGGTAAGGAATTCCTTGTTTTTGTTTACGAAAACAACAGACTTCTTCTCTTCCTTAATTAATTCAATAACATTGCTCAGCGTTCCAGTGCTCTTACAATCCCAAATCATGAGACCGTAATTGCTAGCATGGGCCATTTCTAAATCTTTTGCGGTATAGAACGCCCTACTGCCGGGCGATGCTTTTGGATAAACATTGCTAACGGGCCAGTCGGCGAGATTGTTGCGTGGGCGATCGCCACTGCAATAAACTTTCACTCGTTTGGCTCCGTATCGAAGAAGGCATTCTTGGATAGAGGAATCTGCGCCGTCAGCATCACCGACGACAATGTCTAGATCGGAATCGACGATTTTTTCGATGCGCGCTTTGACCTTCTCATGAAGCCTGCTGATAGCGATCGATCCTGCAATGAATACAGTGGTCATGGGGTCACTTCCACGTAACGGCGGCAGCATAGATGTGGACGATTTTGGGATAGGTCCGAAGAGCCTGACACACCGCATCCATAGTTGCACCAGTGTCAAATAAGTCGTCGAGCAGCAAAGCGTTCCAACGACCCTCGTTTGTTATGCTGGGATTTATAGAGAACCGTCCTTCCAGGGCCGCGTTCTTTTCCTCCCTCGAATTCATATTCTTGAGCTGTGGGCTTCCCTCTGGCGCGTCGCCCTTTACAACGATGCTGTTGAAGACAGGGATATTCGTGAGTCTCCCGAGCTCGTTAGCGATTGCATCGACAGGCTGGCGGGGCCGGACGGTCGATGCAGGCATAGGAATGATCATCCCAACATTCTGGAAAAGCGGCAGCAACGAGGTTTGGACTTGCGCAGCGATCGGGCCGACCTGCGACCAATCATTGCGATACTTGAGCTTAAAGAGGGCTTCGCCTGGTTCGGACCTCGTGGTATCGAACTGGGGATGCCCGTATGCGTCATCGCCCAAATACACACTCGAAAGAGTGTGTTTATGCAGCGCGTACCCCGAATTCCAGCTTCCGTTTAGCTGCTTCAACTGAACTTGCATACGCCGTCCATCCTTTACCCTGCTCAGCCAGGGAGGCCCGGCGACGGTTCAAGGTATACAAAATATTCTCGCCAACAAGGTTGTTGCAAAACTCGCAAGTTTCGCAACGGAGGTGGCGCCACTGAAAATTCCCTGAGGTCAAAATTCGCAGCCTAAGCCGGCACTCCGCAACAGTTTGGAGCCGAATCGGGTCACAAGCAGCAGCTCGCGTCCGCCCCTACCGATCCTCAACAATCCTCAAATGCGCCGCCGTCACGAAAAGCACGATCAGCCCAAAGAAAATCCGCCTTGCACCCTCGGGCATTTGCGGATGGTCAGCAGCGTCGTCAGCACGGTGAGGATCAGGGCGCCGATGATGGTGCCGGTGTAGCCGCCGCGGCCGCCGAAAATCGAGGTTCCGCCGATCACGGCGGCTGCCACCGAAGGCAGCACGAGCGGCTCTTTTGAATTAGTTCCCGAAGCGCCGATAGGCGCTTCGGGGTCGACGTAGTCTCATTCACTTGCTTGTCGCAGCTTGCTCGATGAGTGCAGCGACAGCCTCGGGCTTTGATACATAGACGGCATGGCTGCCGGCGGTTTCTGTGACGGTTGATTTGGCACGCCCGGCCATCATGCGCTGTGCCGCCGGCGGGATCATTCGGTCTTCAGACGCAACCAGGTAGTAGCTCGGCTTGGACTTCCATGCCGGATCGGTGACTGCGCCGGTCAGCGCTTCGACGCCCCACGGAACCTGCGAATCGGCCATGAACGATGCCACATCGGCGTCTACATCTGCGGCGAACGAGGCAGCGAACTTGTCCTTGGCGAGGAAGAGGAAACCATCCACGGGCGGCAGGATCGGAGGCACAGGCGCGCCAGCAGGCGGATTGGCGATCAGCGAGGAGACGGACTCGCCCTTGTCCGGTGCGAACGCGGCAATGTAGACGACAGCCTTCACCTTCTCGTCCGTTCCGGCTTCGCTGACGACGACGCCACCATAGGAATGGCCGACGAGAACGACAGGACCGTCCTGTCCGGCAATCGCGCGCCTGGTCACGGCCACATCGTCAGCCAGCGAGGTCGTCGGATTCTGAACGATGGTGACGTTGTAACCGTCCTTCTTCAGGATGTTGTAGACGCCTTGCCAGCCCGAACCATCGACGAAGCCGCCGTGGACGAGAACGACGTTCTTTACGCCGGCCGGCTGTGCGGCGGCGGGTGTGAGTGCGGTTGCCGCCATTGCGAGTGTCGTAGCGGCGGCTATGAGGGTCTTGATCATATCGGCATCTCCTTGTTTGTCACGATAATCATTATCGCGATAAGTAAGGTTTACAAGTGCGCAATCGCCTTGTAAAGCAATTTCTTTATCGCGATATCATTTTTTGTGATAATGGACCTCCGCGCCACGAAATGGAGATTACAATGGCCAACGACCCCGTGCTACCGCTGGATGGCCAGCTTTGCTTTTCGATCTATTCCGCCTCGATCGCCATTCAGCGTGTCTACAAGCCGATGCTGGACGAGCTTGGCGTCACCTATACCCAGTACCTGGTATTGAGCGCCCTTTGGGAGCGCGACGGGCTAACGATCGGCGCTGTCGCGGACAGACTGGCGCTGGAGCCAAGCACGATCACGCCCGCCGTAAAGCGCCTCGAAGCTGCGGGCTTTGTTGCTCGCCAGCGCAGCACGACAGATGAGCGGCAGGTGCAGGTCCATCTCAGTGAAAAGGGCGCTAACCTTCACGCCAAGACAGGCTGCCTGACGGCCGCCCTACTGCTCCATTCGGGCTTCACGGTGCCCGAAATGATCGAGCTAAACCGTAAAGTGCAGTTGCTGCGCGACGGTATGAGACACGCTGCCGGCCCAACCCCTGTCGCGTAGCCCTTCGCTACTGTGTCTGCTTTCGCCGGTAGCGGTCCTACTGGCGGCGAAGCCGGCTGTCCCCTTCGGGTCACAAGCAGCAGCTCGCGCCACCCCTACCGATCCTCAATAATGCGCAAATAAGCCGCCGTCACGAACAGCACGATCAGCCCGAACAGTATCCGCCGCGCGCCTTCGGGCATCTGCAGGATGATCAGCAGCGTCGTCAGCACGGTGAGGATGAGGGCGCCGATGATCGTGCCGGTATAGCCGCCGCGGCCGCCGAAGATCGAGGTTCCGCCGATCACCGCGGCTGCCACCGAAGGCAGCACCAGCGGCTCGGCCAGCGACAGCGACGGCGCCTTGATCAGGCGGATATAGAGCAGGCCGGTGATGCCGGCGAGCACGCTGAGATGACGTAAAGCAGGCGGTCAAAGCCGGAGAGGTTCAAGGTGAAGACGCGTTTTGGTCGAGAACTGACCGGCTGCATTTGGGATGCTGTGTCGAGAAGCTGCCATTCCGCCGCCGCCTCAGGCGACCAGAACAGCACCGACCGCACCCGCATGGATAGGTCGCCGCGTGCAAGGTCAGGCCCAAGCGGCGCCTTTGATCTCAAATGTGGAGCTCTCTGGCTCGACTGTTCTGAGCTTGAAAGGGTCGGATTGACCAAGCTCAGATTGAGCCGTAGCTTCAGATAAGCGTGCGGCCTCGTTGTTCAGCAGAGGCTCGCCTTGAGGGTACCGATGGCTGGCAGTGACGATGCGCGTCTGCCCAAGCAGGTAGGTGAGCCGGCGGCACGTCATTCTGCGCCGGCAACAGTGCGGCGACGCGAGCTTCTCATTGCCGTCTCGACGCTCGCCGCATTCTTCGGATTGCCCGCCGCGGCCCGTAGCCAGGTCGCCTTGAGCAGCGCGATCGACCCCAGCGCGTTTCGCGAATTGACAGGCATACTGACGGGCATGTCGCCGAGCGACGCCACGCTGCCGGAATTGTTCCTGCAGGCATTCTCCGCTGACGCCGCCGATCTCGGAAAACTGCATGCGATCGTGACGGAACAGCCCGAGACAGAATGGGACAGCGCGATTGCGTCGGCGGGGCTGAAACCGCTGTCGGAATCGCTCATCCAAGCCTGGTATACGGGTAGCGTCATGCACGGCTCGGAAGAACGCGTCCTTACCTATCTCGATGCATTCGTCTGGCATGCCTGCGGTTACACCAAGCCGCCGACGCGATGCGACACGAATTTTGGCGCGTGGGCGAACGCACCGCCGCCAGGACGGTTTTCCGAATGACCGCGCCGGCGTCCGCCGATGTCGTGTTTGTCGGTTCAGGCGTAGCCGCGGCGCTTGCCGGCGCGGCTATCGCGAAAGCAGGCTTCAGCGTGCTGTTCCTCGAGGCGGGACCGCGCGTCGATCGCGGCACCGCTGTGACACGATTCCAGTACTCGTCCGCGAAGGGCCAGAACTCGCCTTACCCCGACCAGCCCTATGCGCCGCAGCCGGAAGAATCCGACTTCTCCGCCTACTATGTCGAGGCTGGGCCGGACACCTTTAGGGGACAGCAGGCGAGGATCGTCGGCGGCACCACGTGGCACTGGGGCGGGCTCGCCGCGCGGTTCCGGCCAAACGATTTCAAGATGCACTCGAAGTTCGGCGTCGGCGTCGATTGGCCAATCGCCTATGGCGACATGGAGCCGTGGTATCAGGCCGCCGAGGAAGAGATCGGCGTCGCGGGCGACGACACCGCCGATTTCGGCGCGCCGCGCTCAAAGTCGTTTCCGATGCCACCGATCCCCATGACCTATGCCGACAAGCAGGTCGGCATCGCTGCCAAGGCGCTCGGCTACTCGGTGTTGCCATTTCCACAGGCGCGCAATTCGGTGTGGCGCGATGGCCGCCCGCAATGCTGCGGCAATGCGAGCTGCGTGCCGATCTGCCCCATCCAGGCGAAGTACGACGCGACGCATCATCTCGCCATCGCGGAGCGCGCCAGCGCGCATGTCGAGCCGCAGGCCGTGGTGCACGAGCTAGTCGTCGGTCCGGACAAACGCATTGCCGAAGTGCGTTACCGTCGCCCGGATCGCAGCGAGGGCAGCGCGATCGGAAAAATTGTGGTCATCGCGGCGCATACCATTGAGACGCCAAAGCTGCTACTGCTTTCGACGGGAGACAATGCGCCGACGGGCGTGGCGAACAGTTCCGACCAGGTCGGCCGCAATCTGCTGTCGCAGATCGATGTCGGCATTCAGGGACTGACCAGGGATCCCGTGTTCACCTATCGCGGACCGGTCTCGACCGGCGGCATTGCCGAGCTTCGGGACGGCGATTTCCGCAACGAGCGTGCGGCCATCGGCATCTCGCCTTCCAATGAGGGCTGGGCGCGGGCGGTCGGTCCGTTCCAGGCTGCGAGGACCTTCATCAAACAGGGCCTGCGCGGCGATGCGCTGAAGGCGGCAGTCCGTTCGCACGTCGCGCGGGAGCTGATCATTGGCAGCTCTGCCGAAATGCTTGCCAATCCGGACAATCGCGTGACGCTGAGCGAGCAGATGGACGGGATCGGCATTCCGCGGCCGAACATCGCCTTCAAGTCTGACGACTACACGGCGCGCGGGCTGGCGGTCGCGCGCGATGTGCAGAACAAGCTCATGGCTGCACTCGGCGCCACGCAGATCAAGCAGCTCGGCCCGATCGCCGACAGCGCGATCATGGGCGGTACGACACGTATGGGAGATGACCCGCTCACCTCGGTCGTCGACAGGGACCTGAAGAGCCACGACCATCCAAACCTCTACATCGTCGGCTCGTCCGTCTTCCCGTCCATCACGGCGAATGCGCCCACGCTCACCATTGCGGCGCTCAGTGCGCGCCTCGGCGCGCATCTCATCTCCGTGCTGAAGGCGTAAATGTCATGCGCGGGCGGGGCACTGTTTTCCTCGGTTTTGTCTCCGCAATGATGCTCGACGCACGGCACGGCTTGGCGCAGGCGCCGGCGAACTGGCAGACAAGTTTCGGCGTCTCGGCCTCGGAGACGAAGGAGCGGATCGTTGCGCTGCACGACCACATATTGCTGATCGGCGTCTGCATCGTCGCGCTCGTCGCCATGCTGATGGGTTTCGCGCTCTTGCGCTTCCGGGCGAGCCGGCACCCCACGGCGTCAAAAGTCACGCGCATGCCGTGGCTGGAATTCGGCTGGACGATCGCGCCGGTGCTGGTGCTGGGCGCGATCGCCGCGCCGTCGCTCCAGCTGCTCGCCTATGAGAGCGACATTCCCGACGCACAGTTGACGATAAAGGCCAGCGGCCATCAGTGGTTCTGGCGTTATTCCTATCCCGACAATGGCGGCTTCGCATACGATTCCATCATGTTGCCGCCGGCCTCCGTTCCGGCCGGTGAACCGCGTCTGCTAGCGGTCGATAATCGCATGGTTGTCCCGGTCGGCGCTGTCGTGCGCATACAGGTGACATCGTCGGACGTCGTGCACTCCTTCTTCATGCCGGCACTGGGCCTACAGATTTACGCCATGCCCGGGCGCCTCAACGAAACTTGGACACGCGTCGAGAAGCCGGGCGTCTATTACGGGCAGTGCAACCAGATCTGCGGTCTGAACCACTCCTTCATGCCGATCGCGATCGAGGCCATGGCGCAGCCTGATTTCGATGCCTGGGTGCGGGACGCTGCAACGCGATATCCGGTCGTCAGCGCCGCGACTACATCAGCGCAGGTGGCGAAATGAGCGCCACCGAACATAGGCGCGAGTGCCGGTCGATTGCGGCCTGGCTGTTCACCACCGACCATAGGGCGATCGGCACGCTGTATCTCGGATTCGCGATCATGGCGGGGACGCTGGGTGGCGCGATCTCGGGCTACATGCGGCTCGAACTGGCGCAGCCGGGCATGAACTATGTCGTCAACGGCCAGTCCTGGAACGCGCTGATCATGGCGGTGTTGGCGCGCCCAACGACATCTTCCAGACCGGCGAGATCCGGCGCGCGGCATCGAGCTGGAAGGTGTTGCGAGCCTTGATACAGGTTTCGATTTCCGGGCGGCCTATACCTGGCTCGACACCGAGATCACCAGTCCGACCAGCATCAACGAGGATGGAACGAGCAACCAGGGCAACACGCCTTTCGGCGTGCCGGCACACGCGGCCTCGCTGTGGGCAAATTACACTGTCGGCAGCGGCAGATTGGAGGGGCTCGGGCTCGGCGCCGGCATCCGCTATGTCGGCTCGACCTACGGCGACGATGCCAACAGCTTCAAGGTGCCGGCCGTCACGCTCGTCGACGCCGCGCTGCATTACAAATGGCAGAACGCTGAGTTGAACCTCAATGTCAGCAATCTGTTCGACAAGCGCTATGTCGCCTCCTGTTTCGCAGAAAGCTTCGGCTGCTTTTATGGCGAGGGTCGCCGGATCAAAGGCTCGGTGAAGTACACATGGTGACCCGCGCGTGCAGGCTCGGATCCAATTGGCGCCACTGACGCGGCGCCGGTGCCTTGCCGGCCTGGCCGCGACGAGCCTCGGTCTGCGCGGCGACCTCGCGCGTGCGGCACGGCCGCCGCGGATCGCCTGCCTCGAATGGACCTCGGCCGAGATGGTTATCTCGCTCGGGATCGGGCCAGTCGCGGTCGCCGACACCAAGGGCTACCGCGACTGGGTCGCGGGTCCGGCGCTTCCCGCCGGCTGCATCGATCTCGGCTCGCGCGGCGAGCCCAATCTCGAACTCAAGCCCGACCTTATCACCGGCGCCTATGGCTTCGGGTTGGACGAAGCTCCGTTCAAGCGGATCGCGCCACTGCCCACGGTGCCCTTCTACGACGGTAGCGAAGCGCCTTATCGCCAGGCCGAGATTGAAACGCTGAAACTTGGCTCACAGCTCGGCCGCGAGGCTGAAGCTCAGCGCCTCATCCAGGAGACCGCGGCGACAATCGCCGAAATCAGGGGGCGATTCTCAGAACGGGCAAAGCGACCGCTCGCTGTGGTCAGCATGTTCGACGACCGTCACGTCCGCGTCTACGGCAAGGGCAGTCTGTTCCACGACGTGCTCGACAGGTTGAGCCTGACCAATGCCTGGACAGCGCCACCGATAGCTGGGGCTTTTCCTTGCTGGGCATCGAAGAATTGGTTGCGATCGGCGAGGCTCGCGTGATTTCCCTCGATCCGATCCCGCCGCATGTGAAGATCAGGATTGACCAGAGCAGCCTCTGGGCGAACCTTCCCTGCGTCAAAGCCGGCAACGTCAGGACGATCCCGCCGGTATGGCCGTTCGGCGGGCTTTCCGCCGCTGCCCGTTTTGCAACGTTTGTGGCCCGGGCATGACCGTCATGCAGTCCACGGCCGGCCATCGTGCTCGTTTCATGGGAGGGAGGCTCGTCGCCCTCGTCGGCGTGCCGGCGGTGCTCGCCGCATATATCACCGCTGCCGGGCTTTTACGCCTGTTGCCCGCCGACATGTGGTGGCAGTCGCTCGGGGCGGCGGACTTTGCCGACCCGCGGCAGCTGCTTTATCGCCATGCCTTTCTGCCGCGTCTGGCGATCAGCCTGCTGGCCGGCGCGGCGCTCGGCCTGACCGGCACGCTGCTCCAGCAGGTGCTGCGCAATCCGCTCGCCGAGCCGACGACCATAGGCACCAATGCAGGCGCGACCGTCGCCCTGACAATCGCCACGCTCTACGCGCCGTGGATGCTGGAGCAAGGTCGCGAATGGGTGGCGCTCGTCGGCGGCGCCCTGTCGACGCTGGCGGTTTTGGCTCTGGCTCAGGGCCGGAGTTTCTCGCCGGTCGCGATCATCATTTCTGGCCTGGTGGTCAGCCTCACCTGCAGTTCGGCGAGCGCTCTGCTGATGGCAGCCAATCGCGAATATTCCGAAGAGCTTTTCATCTGGCAGAGCGGTTCGCTGATCCAGAACGGCGACGCCGTAGTGCTCCGGTTCGCCATGGCTCGCGCTGGCCGGCATGGCTGCCTTCCTTCTGCTCCGGCCGCTACGGCTTCTCGACCTGAGCGACGAGGGAGCGGAAAGCCTCGGGACGAAGCCGGTGGTGACACGGCTGGCGGGGATAACTGTCGCCGTCGCGCTGAGCAGCATGGTGGTCGCAGCCGTCGGCGTCATCAGCTTCGTGGCGCTTGCGGCGCCGGCGCTGGTCAGGCTCGCCGGCGCAAGGACCTTGCGCCAGCGCATGATCTGGGCACCGCTTACGGGCGCCGCGCTGTTGTGGCTGACCGACCGGCTGGTGCAGGTCCTGCCGTTTACCTCCGAAATCCCGGCCGGTGTGGCGACTGCTTTCCTCGGCGCGCCGCTGCTGTTTCTCCTCCTGCCGAAATTGCCACCAGCCCGGATCGGGACGGCGCCATGGTGTCTTCCGTGCGCAGGCGCAGCGGGTGGGTCTATCTGCTGGTCGGGCTCCTCGCGATGGCGCTTCTTCTCTGCGCCGCGCTTGTTGTCGGGCGAGGCGCGGCCGGCTGGCACGTGGCCTCGGCCGCCGAACTTGCCGACCTCCTGCCGCTCAGGGCGCCTCGCATCGTCGTCGCGGTTTGCGCTGGTATGATGCTAGGCGTGGTCGGCACGCTGATGCAGAGGATGACCGGCAATCCGATGGCGGCGCCCGAGGTGCTGGGTGTTTCCGGCGGCGCCTCGCTAGGCATCCTGCTGCTCTTCGTCGCGACTTCTGATGTCAGCCGCCCGGCAATGATGGCGGTCGGCCTGGTCGGGGCTCTGGTCAGCCTGGCGATGATTTCGCAGACCGGCCGCCGCAGCCCATTGCGAATGATCGACTGTTGCTTTCCGGGGTCGCGGTGGCGACGATGGCGTCGGCATTCTCGGCGGTGATGCTCGCCAGCGGCGATCCTCGGCTCGATACGCTCATCGGCTGGTTATCCGGCTCCACTTACCGGGCCTCCGCCGTCGATGCCACAATCGCCGCTGTGACGGCGACTGCTCTGCTGGCCATCGTGCCCCTCACAATCCGCTGGCTGGAAATCCTGCCGCTTGGAGAAGCCGCCTCGCGCGGGCTCGGGCTTAGCCTCTTTCGCGTCCGGTCATCCTCCTGGTGTTTATTTCGGTGCCGACGACAATAGCTACGCTGGTCATCGGGCCGCTGAGCTTCGTCGGATTGATGGCGCCGCACCTGGCCCGCATGCTCGGCCTTCAACGCGCCGTGCCGCAGCTTTTCGCGTCCGCGATGCTTGGCGGCATGATGCTTGTTTCGGCCGACTGGGCCGGCCGGATGCTGATTTTCCCGTGGCAGATTCCGGCGGGTTTGCTGGCTGCCCTGGTCGGCGGGCCTTATTTCATGGTGCTGATGTGGAAAGGCCGGCAATGAGCGGCACCGCCAAGCGCTTCGGGCTGGCGGCCACAAAGCGCATAGTCCTGCCACGCGCTCAGCCGGCGCGTGCTTCCCGGATCACGCGAGGCGCAAACGTGCGGGGCTGAGGGACATCGGCCTCGCGGCGCGCCAGAGTGTTGCGCAGCAGCGCGATCACCTCGCGGCCAGCCATTGCGATCTCGCGTGGCCTGTCGATACCGACGATCATGAACTCCTCGATTCCCAGGGCCGCATAAGGAAGCAGCGACAGCGCAATCTGCGCCGGCGGTCCGGCAATGTCGACCGCCTTCTGGCAACTGGCGTTGTCCTCCGAACGGATCCGGACGGGAAGCGCGAAACGCAGCTTGTGTGCCCGGCCGTGTTCGGCGGCGGCACTGCGCACCCGCTCCATCAGCTGCCGGATCTCGCCGCGCGAACCCGGCGCCAGTTCGAAGATATCGGCATGCCGGCCGGCGACCCTGAGCGCCGTTCCGGACTGTCCGCCCATGCGGATGATCATGCCGGCGCCCTGCGGGCCCTTGCGCGGCACATAGCCGCCTTTGACGCTGTAGAAGGCGCCTTCATGATCGAACGGCCTGTCGTTCGACCACAATCGCTTCAGCAGCACCAGATATTCGTCGATCCGCTGCCAGACGACCGTGTGGCCGACCGGACGTGCCTCGGCATCGTCGTCGTTCAGCGGCTCGCTAAGCATTCTGAGTGACAACCGCCCGCCGCTTTTTGCGTCGAGGCCCGCCAATTGCCGTGCCGCCGTCGTCGGCTCGATAACGCCCGCCCAATGCGTGAGAGCGACCTCAAGCGATGAGGTGCGGTCAAGCGCCCGGGCGGCAATATCCATATTGGTCAGCAGCCCGGCCGGATCGTCGACGACGATCTTCTGGAAACCGATGTCCTCGATCAGCGACAGCTTTGTCGCGGTTTCCGCGAAATCATAGAAAAACGTCACGGTTGAATCGGCGGGGTGAGTTTTCCCGGGAACATGCGTGAACTCGATCGGCATTGCCATCTCCTCCATCACGTTGAGATCAGGGCGCACAAAAGCACACCGGCATTCGGTTCATTCAACTCCGATTATTGCGAAACGGCAGATCGCTATCCCTGTAAGTCAGGAACCGATCACTCCAGACTCCATGATCAGGGGATAAGGCCCAGGACGACTGCCCCGGTGAACACGAACGCAAGGGCAAAGACGAGATAGGCAAAGGCGCCCTCATAGGCCGGCCGCCAAGTCTGGTCGGAACCGAGCCTTTGGCCTTTGCGGGCAGTCCTGGCGTTCTGGAAATAGGACATATCGACCTCCGTCTCGGCGGTTAAACTACTAAATCAGTAGACTTTGTCGAGTGCTATTTTTCAGCGATCTTTGGAATGTTTTTCTGTGACCGGATGACAAATTGGTTTGTTTGCTACTTAGCGCGGCACTTCAGAGGCCGATCGGCCCGATGGCAGAACGCCAGGTCCTGTGAGCCGAGGGACAGGGGATGGGCGGAGCGGCCGCCTATTTGGCGGGCGGCCTGTAAGCTTCCAGGCCGAACAGCATCAGCACGAGCGAGACCAGGAAGAACCCGACCGCCACGCCGAGCGCGATCCGGGCGGCTGTTGTTCCCGCATAGCAGATGAACCCCCATGCGCTTTCGGCGCCTTATCGAGATCAGATGGGAACGGGGTAATCTGGAGGGATGAAGTCCACGCCGCTATTCGCCGAGGGCCTGCGACATCTCGTTCTTGAAGTCGACTTTCGTGCCCGGCCGCCCAACATAGCCCTGACTCGGCAGAAAGGTGGAAAAAACCCGGCGCGATTTCCCGCGGCCGGGTTTCTTGTCGAGACCGATCTTTACTGCTTGGCGTGCAGATCGGTGCCGAGCGTGTCCTTAACAAAGAGCATTCCAATCACCAGCGACATTGCCGAAATCGCGATCGGGTACCAGAGGCCGTAGTAGATGTCGCCGGCCGCGGCACTCATCGCAAACACCGTCGCCGGTAGCAGCCCGCCGAACCAGCCATTGCCGATGTGATAGGGCAGTGACATGCCGGTGTAGCGGATGCGGGTCGGGAACATCTCGACCAAGATCGCCGCGATCGGCCCGTAGACCATCGTCACGTATATGACGAGGACGAAGAGGATTGCGATGATTGCCGTCCAGTTAACCGCGGCGGGATCGGCGACCATCTTGAACGCGCCCGCGCCGGGAACACTATAGACTGCCACTTCGGTCGCGCCTGCGGCTTCCTCGGCAGTGATCAGCTTGTCCTTGATAGCCTGTTCGACCGGGACCATCGTCTTGTCGCCGGCACGGATTGCCGCGGCGTCAAGGTTGAGGCGCGGATTGGCGGCCACCAAGGCGTCGAGTTTCGAGTCCACGACCTTCGCCGGATCGCGGACCAGCGGGTAGCCCGTATCCTGCAACGCAAGGTTAAAGCCCTTTGCAAGCGCCGCATCCTTGGCCTTGGCTTCGTCGCCGGCGGCGATCGCATCGAAGGATTCGATCTTGGTTTCGCCGATTTGGACCGTGGCAGCCGTTCCTGCCGGCGCGGTGCTGACCACGTCGTAGGGTACGGAGTTCTTGGTCAGGAAGGCGGTGGCGATATCGCAGGAGGTCGTGAACTTCGCCGTACCTGTCGGGTTGAACTGGAACCGGCAGTCACCGGGCGCAGCCGTGACCGTGGCGCGCACGTTTTCCTGGGCGGTGGCAAGCGCGGGGTTAGCCGCCCAGGTCAGCGCCTTGAACAGCGGGAAATAGGTAACGATTGCGAGCGCAAGCCCGGCCATGATGATCGGCTTGCGACCGATTTTGTCTGACAGCCAGCCGAACAGGACGAAGCCGCCGGTGCCGAGGGCCAGCGAGATGGCGATCATGATATTGACGGCCTGCGCGTCGACCTTGAGCACGTTCTGCAGGAAGAACAGCGCGTAGAACTGGCCCGAATACCACACGACGGCCTGGCCGGCGGTCAGGCCGAACAGAGCGAGCAGCGCGATCTTGGCGTTCTTCCACTGGCCGAAGGCTTCAGTCAGCGGCGCCTTGGAGCCCTTGCCCTCGTCCTTCATGCGCTGGAAGGCCGGCGATTCATTGAGCGAAAGCCGGATCCAGACAGATATGCCTAGGAGGACGAAGGACAGCAGGAACGGCACGCGCCAGCCCCACGCGGCGAAGGCCTCCTTGCCGAGATAAGTCTGGACGGCGAGGATGATGACTAGCGACAGGAACAGGCCGAGCGTAGCCGTGGTCTGGATCCACGAGGTGTAGTAGCCGCGCCGGTCATCCGGCGCGTGTTCGGCCACATAGGTCGCAGCACCGCCATATTCGCCGCCGAGCGCCAGGCCCTGCAGCATGCGCAAGCCTATCAGGATGATCGGCGCGGCAATGCCGATCGTCGCCGATCCGGGTAGCAGGCCGACGAAGAACGTCGAAAAGCCCATGATCAGGATGGTGACGAGGAAAGTATATTTGCGGCCGACGAGATCTCCGATGCGGCCGAACACCAGTGCGCCGAAAGGACGCACCAGAAAGCCCGCGGCGAAGGCGAGCAGCGCGAAAATGTTGCGGGTGGCTTCCGGATACTGGCTGAAAAAAGCCGCGCCGATGAAGGCGGCCAGCGATCCGTAGAGATAGAAATCATACCACTCGAAAACGGTGCCAAGCGAGGAAGCGAAGATGACCTTCTTTTCCTCTCTCGACATACCGCGTCGCTTTTCGCCTGCGGTTGCTGCGATAGCCATTGCATTTCCTCCCTTTGCCGAGCAAATCTTGAAGAGAATGGCGTTCTCACTTGAATCGCCACGCTCGGCCGCAATAAATGACAGAAATGCCCCTGCGAGGGCAGAGGTGCTTTGGTTCTATGACTTTGGTCTAATGCGGCGTTGGTTCGCAACATCTCCCGGGCGAATGCATTTGACCCGCACATACCAGAATGCCGACGCAATAAACCCGCACGCACGAGATTGCCGATGCAATATATCGAAGTTTTTCTGTCGCAAATATCCGACCCGTTCCGGATCGGCTTGCTTGCGGTGCTTGTGATAACCGCGTTCAATACGGCTGCCCAGACGGGCTTTGTCCTGCCGCTTCTACTGGGAACCATTTTTGTCGCCATTCTGATCCCCGCGGCAATGGGGGACGATAGCAGCGACCTGATCGTCCCAACGGTGGTTGGGCTGTTTTCGAACGTCCTGATCCTGGCAGTTGTCATGGCTGTAAGGCTGATATTCCTGCGCCTGAAGGGTTCCGATTCCCACCGCTGATCTGGAAACGCAGCGACTTTAAGCGGCGTTTTACATGGCAAGTGCGCTGATCCTGTCGACGCTGACCATCATGCTCGCCGGCGTCCCGGCCGCGCTCTATGAGCGCTGGTCGGCGCGCCCCAGAAGCATCGTCGTCTCGTCCATCTGGCTTGCCGGCACGGTTTTGTCGACGCTGCCGGCGCTGCCGAATGTGATGCTGACGCTAAGCGGGGGCTGAGAATTCCCTTCGGCTCGACCGCTGGGGCGGGCGGCTTCCATCCCGCTGTTTGAAGGGGAAGCCGGATTCCGGCCACGGCCATATTGTCGTGGTGTACAGTTCATGACCCTCTTGAAGGCCGTGCTGAAGGCGCTTTCGGATTCGTAGCCGAGCGACAGGGCAATAATGGAAATTGGATCGCTGGAGTTCGCCAGCCTGTCCCCCGCCAGCAGCATTCGCCAGTTCGTCAGGTACTCCATCGGCGACGTCCCAACCATCTCCTTGAATTTCAGGGCAAAGGTCGATCGCGACATGCCGGCACGCTCCGCCAGCTCCAGCAATGTCCAGCGATGCGCCGGATCGTCGTGCATGGCGTTGATCGCAGCAGCCATCTGTCTATCTGCCAGGGCGAAAAACCATCCAACGCCACCTCCCAGCCCTTCCGCCAGATGCAGGCGCAGGGCCTGGAGCAGCATCATGTGGGCGAGGTGTTGCGCAACCAGAAAACCGCCCGGCTGCGGTTCGCGCAGCTCCTGCATCATCCGCTCCACCGACCAGCGCAGCGCCGCCTGATCCGTTTCTCTCCGGATATGCACGATAGGCGGCAGCATCCCCAACAGGACGCCGGCATGATTGCCGCTGACGGCGAAGCGGCTGCCGACAAGAAAGAAATCACCGCCGCCATTGTACGTCACGACGCCGCCAGCGCGCGCGGGAGGAAAAAACGTGCCGGCGTCGACAGGCGTCAAAGTCATGTCGCTTGCGAGGCGGAAAGGCCGCCCACTCGGCAGCACGAAGCAGTCCCCCTTCTCCAGGCGCACGGGGTCGGCAACGCCTTCCACGGAGAGCCAGCACCCGCCGGAAACCACGGCGTAGCATTTGATGCGTTCGTGCTGATCGGAGAACTGGATTGACCAGTTTCCACCCGCGTCGAAGCCAGCGGACACATGGCTGCGTGGCTTCAGCAGCGACAGCACGTCTGAGAGCGGATCCATGGGCGTTCCGGACGATTGCGAAGATATTACGGACTTTACAGCATAGACCTCCATTCCCTCAACTGGTTATTTAGTAACAACGTTTCCTTGATCGCGATCAATGGCAAAGTAACTATCATCAGCTGCGTACTATTATCAGTTTTCGCCGCAGCTAACGGAGAAAATTCCTATGGGCAACGCTGACAAAGTCACTATCGTAACTGGATGATACCTCAGGGTTGCGAAAGCAATACGCACTTTAAGGATAGCCGCAATTTTCGCCTATCCAGAAAGCACCGGATAAGGGAAATATTCATGACAGCGTTCACGATCAATGGACGGGCGGTGGATCTCGCCGCCGAGCCAGATACCCCACTTCTGTGGGCGATACGGGAGCATCTGAAACTCACCGGCACCAAATTCGGCTGCGGCATCGCGCAATGTGGCGCCTGCACCGTTCACGTCGACGGCGAGCCGACGCGCTCCTGCATAACCCTGCTTCAGGAGGTGGCCGGAATGGAGGTGACGACGATCGAAGGCCTGTCGCCGGATGGCAGCCATCCGCTGCAGCAGGCCTGGATCGCCGAGCAGGTGCCGCAATGCGGCTATTGCCAGTCTGGGCAGATCATGCAGGCGGCGGCGCTCCTCAGGAGCAACCCCAACCCGACCCGCGACCAGATCGTCGAACATATGGACGGCAACATCTGCCGCTGCGGGACCTATGTGCGGATCATCAGCGCCATTCAGCGCGCCGCACGGGAGGCCTGAGCCATGACCGAGACATTGCAACTGCACACCAGAGTGCTCTCGCGGCGCAGCTTTCTCATCACCGTCGGCGCCACTAGCATCGCGGTAGCGTTCGGCGGTCTGCTCCAGGATGCCTCGGGCGCCAGCGTTGCGCCGGCGATCGAGGACAGTTACCGGCCGAACGCCTGGCTGAGCCTCGTCGCCGACGGCACCGTGACCATCATGTCACCGGCGTCCGAGATGGGGCAGGGTATCATGACGACGCTGCCGCTGCTCATCGCCGAGGACATGGATGCCGATTGGGACAAGGTTCGCGTCGTCCAGGCTCCGTCCGACGCGGAGAAGTACGGCAATCCTGGCTTTTACGGCGTACAGCTCACCGGCGGCAGCGAATCCACGCGAGGCTATTACAAGATGCTGCGCCTGGTCGGCGCCCAGACCCGCAAGGTCATCCTGGCGAGTGCTGCCGCCATACTTAACGTTCCGGTGAGCGAACTCACCACGGAGCCCAGCCGGGTCGTGCACGCGCCGTCGGGCCGCTCACTCGACTATGGCGAGGTCGCCGCGGCCGCCGTGCTTCCGGAGCCGCTGCCGCAGGCGACAGACGCCGATCTGAAGCCGAGCGATCGGTGGCGCTATATCGGAAATCTGACGGTACCGCGTGTCGACGTGCCCTCGAAGGTCGACGGGACCGCGATCTTCGGCATCGACGTGCAGCTTCCGGATATGCTGTACGGAGCGGTGCTGCGGGCGCCCGTTCAGGGCGAGCAGCCGCAAACTATCGACGATGGCGAAGCCAGGGCGGTGCCGGGCATCACGCACATCGTTCCGCTTCCCTACGGCGTCGGCATCATCGGCGAAACGGTCGAGGCGACGAAGCGGGCCAAGGATCTGCTCAAAATCGTTTGGACCAAATCGTCGCGAATCCGCAGTTACACCAGCGATCGGCTGTTGGAAGAGTATCGCAGCATTGGCCGCGACCTTTCCCGAACCGGCGTCAGCGCTCCCATGCAAGGCGACGCACAGGCCGCGATCTCGAAGGCCGCAACGGTCATCGAGGTCGATTACATGAGCGATCACGTTCACCATGCGACCATGGAGCCGATGAACGCCACGGCGCTCGTGACCGAGGATACGGTGGAAATCTGGGCGCCGACGCAAGGTCCAACAGGCACCCAGGGCTTTGCCGCGGAGGTGGCCGGCACCACCCCTGACAAGGTCAAGGTGAACACTACCCTGCTCGGTGGCGGCTTTGGCCGTAAAGCCGAGGCCGACTTCATCATCGATGCCGTGTCGCTGGCCAAGGCGGTGCAAGGCCGCCCGGTCAAGGTCATCTGGAGCCGTGAAGACGACGTCCAGCATGGCAAGTACCGGCCGCTCGAGGCGCAACATGTGCAGGTCGGTCTCGATGCCGACGGCAACATCGTCGGCTGGCGGCACCGCATCGTGGCCGATTCCATTTTTGCCCGGACGATGCCTCAGCTGTTCGAGAGCGAAGGCGGCCACGACAGTGTGGTGACCGAGGGCGCGCATTTCAACTATGCCGTCCCTGCGCATCAGATCGAGTATATCCGTAGGGATAACGGGCTGGACATCGGCTTCTGGTTCGGGGTCGGGGTTGGCTATACCAGGTTCGGCATCGAATGTGTCATCGACGAAATCGCCACTGCCAAGAGCGTCGATTCTGTGGCGTTTCGGCTGGAGCTCCTGAAGGACCAGCCGCGGGCGCGCAAGGTCATCGAGACCGTCGCCGAAATGGCGGAATGGGACCGCCAGCGCGACGGGCGAGCACTGGGCGTCGCCTATTCCGATGCCTTTGGCTCGCATTGCGCCGAGATCGCCGAGGTGTCTCTTGACCGGGAAACCGGGGAGATCCGCGTGCACACCGTGTGGTGCGCCGTCGATCCGGGGATAGCGGTACAGCCGCGCAATATCGAAGCGTTGATGATTACCGGGATCACAAACGGTGCCAGCCACGCGCTGTTCGAGCAGATCAACATCATCAATGGCGAGGTGCAGGAATCGAACTTCGACACCTATCGGGTGATACGCATGTCCGAGGCGCCCGATATCAAGGTCGCCGTGATTCCAACGCCCGAGACTGCGATCGGGGGCATCGGCCAGGTCGGGCTCCCGCCGATCGGTCCGGCGATCGCCAACGCGGTGGCGCGGCTCACCGGCGGCGTGCGGCTCCGGCACTACCCTTTCCTCCCGGAGCGGGTGCTGGCGGCGCTCAACGCCTGAACTTGGAGGTACTCACCGTCGCCTCGTTGCGGCCATGGCGGTCGGCATTTCGCCCCAGCCTGTCAGCGTTCTTCCCGGCGGAACGGCTTGAGCAGCGCCGACGGCGCGACCGCGTTGCGCGACATCACCGCCATGGCGACGATGGTGAAGATGAAGGGCAGCATCAGGAACGCCTCATAGGGAATATGGCCGAGCCCGCTCGCTTGCATGCGCAGCTGCAAGGCATCGACGAAGGCGAACAGCAATGCCGCTCCCGCCGAGCGCCACGGATCCCAGCGGCCGAAGACGACGAGCGCGATCGCGACCCAGCCACGCCCGGAGACAAGGCCGAAGGTGAAGGCGTTGAACTGCACCATCGACAGGAAAGCCCCGGCCAGCCCCATCAGCGCGCCGCCGAGGATCACCGCCTGGAAGCGCGTGGCGATGACGCTGACGCCGGCCGAATCGGCGGCGCGCGGATTTTCGCCGACCATGCGCACCGACAGCCCCCATGGCGTCCGGTAGAGCACGAAGGCGGCCAGGGGGACGGCTGCCATCGCCATGTAAACCAGCGAAAACTGGTTGAACACCGCTGGTCCGAGCACCGGGATATCGGAGAGAACCGGAATCGGCAGCGTTTCGAAACTCTTGATGCTGGGCGGCACCGATTGCTGGCCGAAGATCAGCCGGTAAAGGAAATAGGCGAGGCCCGACGAGAACAGTGTCACGCCGATGCCGCAGACATGCTGGCTGAGGCCGAGCGCCACCGTAAACAGCGCATGCACGGCACCCATCAGCGCCCCGGTGACAACTGCCGCAAGAACGCCGAGCCACAGGCTGCCGCTGAGGCTGGTCGCCGTGAAGCCGGTCATCGCCGACAACAGCATGATGCCTTCGATGCCGAGATTGAGCACGCCGGCCCGCTCGGAGAACATCTCGCCCAGTGTCGCAAAAGCCAAAGGCGTGGCGATGCGGATGATCGCGGCGAGGAAGCCGACCTGAAAAATCTGTTCGAGCACGACGCTCATTTTGCTGTCCCCACGCGGCGGATACGGTAGGCGGTGAACAGCAGCGCCACCAGCATGGCGAGCAGCGCGGTTCCCTGGATGACGTCGCTGAGGAAGGCGGGAACGCCGGTGGCCCGCGACATCGCCTCGGCGCCGGTCATGACCGCGGCGAGGAAGAGCGCCGCCGGCACCACGCCGAGCGGGTTGAGCCGCGCCAGCATGGCGACGACGATGCCGGAATAGCCATAGCCCGGCGAGATGTCGCTCATCACCTGGAAATGCACGCCGCCGACCTCGCTGACGCCGGCCAGCCCGGCCAGCGCGCCGGACAGCAGCGCCGTCGAGATCAGCACCCGCTCGACATGGATGCCGCCGTAGCGCGCGGCTTCGGGATTCTCGCCGACGACCCTGATCCGGAAGCCGAGGGTCGTGCGCGCGATCAGGAACCAGATGACCGGCGCTGCAAGGAACGCCGCCACGACGCCGAGATGCAGCCGCGTACCTTCGAGCAGCACCGGGAAATTCGCTGAATCCTCGATCGGCGGCGAGATCGGATAGCCGCTGAAACTGTCTTTCCACGGGCCTTCGATCAGCGCCATCAGGGCGTAGAAGATGACCGAATTGAGCAATAGCGAGCTGACCACGTCGTCGACCTTGAATTTTACCCGCAGCATGGCGGGGATAAGGGCGACCGCCGCGCCGGCAGCCGCACCCGCCACCGCCATGAGAAGCATGGCAAGCGGCCCCGGCATCGGGATGGCGCCGACCGCGCAGCTCGCCACCGCCCCGGCAAGCAACTGCCCCTCGGCGCCGATGTTCCAGAATTTGGCGCGGAAGGCGACGGCGACGGCAAGGCCGGTGAAGATCATCGGTGTTGCGCGCACCAGCGTTTCGGTGATCGCGTAGCTGTCGCCGAGCGACGCCGCAAACATCACGCCATACGCCTCGATGACGCCGGCGCCGGCCAGCGCGATGAGGCCGCTGCACAGCACCAATGTCGCGCCGATCGCCAGCAGCGGCAAACCCAGATTGAACCAGGCGGGCGTACTGGTGCGTGCCTCAAGACGGATCATCAGCCTGTCCCCCCGCTCCGGTCATCATCAGGCCGAGCTGCGCGATGGTGGCGTCGGCGCTGTCGAGCGTGCCGACGATGCGTCCCTCATACATCACCACGATGCGGTCGCAGAGCATGAGCAGCTCTTCGAGATCCTCGCCGATGACGACGATGCCGCAGCCCCTGGCACGCATGTCGAGGAACTTTTCGTGGATGAAGCGCGCCGCACCAATGTCGAGACCGCGCGTCGGCTGCGACACGATCAGCACCTTTGGGTCGAAGGCGAGCTCGCGCGCCAGCAGCGCCTTTTGCAGATTGCCACCAGACAGCGCTCCGGCCCGCGTCATCGGCCCGGGGCAGCGTATGTCATAGGCCTTGATCTGCGCCTCGGCGAAAGCGCGGATCGCGTCGGGCCTGAGCAGGCCGTTGCGGCTGAACGCCCCCGTGCCGATGCGCGGCAGCACCATCGAATCGGCGAGCGGCAGGTTGGTGACCAGCCCCGTCGTCATCCGGTCTTCCGGAATGCGCCCGAGACCGAGCGCCTGCACCTCGCGCGGCGAGAACCGCGAGACCACTTTGCCGGCTATCGTCATTTGGCCGGCATCGGGCGCACGAACGCCGGAGATCACCTCCGCCAGCGCCCGTTGGCCATTGCCCGCGACACCGGCAATGCCGAGGATCTCGCCGGCACGCACCGAAAGCGAGACATCGCGCAGCACCATGCCGGAATGGCGCGAGGTCGAGATGCCGGCCAAGGTCAGCACCGCGGCACCCGGCTTCGATGGCCCCCTAGCCGGTGGAACGATCTCGTGGCCGCACATCAGCCGCGCCATCTCCGAGGATGTCGTGCTTGCGGGGGTATCGACGCGCCCGGTCACGCGGCCATGCCGCAGCACCACGCAGCGATGGGTCAGCGCGCGCACCTCGTTGAGCTTATGCGAGATGAAGATGATGCCGAGGCCCTGGGCCGCCATCGACCGCAGCGCCGAAAACAGCCCGTCGACCTCTGTCGGCGCCAGCACCGCCGTCGGCTCGTCGAGGATCAGCAGCCTTGCACCGCGAAACAGCGCCTTGACGATTTCGAGCCGCTGCTGCTCGCCGATCGACAACGCCGAGACGGGAAGGTCCGGATCAAGCGTGAGCCCATGCTGGCGGCCGATCTCGTTGAGCCGCGCCCGCCCGCCGGCGCGATCGATCCGGCCCGATTTGCCGGGAATGCCGATCAGCAGATTTTCCAACACCGAAAGCCGGGGTCCCAGGTGGAAATGCTGGTGCACCATGCCGATGCCGACGGCAAGCGCATCGGCCGAGCTGTTGATCGTCACCGGCCGGCCCTGAACCAGGATCTCGCCGGCGTCCGGCGCATAGGCGCCGAACAGCACGTTCATCAGCGTCGTCTTGCCGGCACCGTTTTCACCCAGCAGCCCGAGAATCTCGCCCGGCGCAACGCTGAGATCGACGGCTTCGTTCGCCTTGACGGCGCCGAAGCTCTTGGAGATGCCGCGCATTTCGATGAGAGGGGCGGGCGTCGGCACGGGTACTCCTGATCGGAATTGGCTCTATGATTCAGCTTTGATCACGGGGATGCGCTGCGCCCCCCTCTGGCCTGCCGGCCATCTCCCCCTCAAGGAGGGAGATTAGCAGCTTCGCCGACAGCGCCTCTTCTTCAGCGTTGACGATTTGCGAAAGCCGAAGTGACATCCGATCTCCCCCCTTGAGGGGGAGATGGCCGGCAGGCCAGAGGGGGGCGACAAGCGCCCGACCCCAAGAGACAGCACTCAATCCGAAACCGGCGTGTCCTCGTCGACGTTGACGCGGAAATTGCCGTCGAGGATCTCGGCCTTTTTCTTCTCGACCAGCTCCTTGACGTCGGCGGGCAGCGTCTTGTCGAACTTGTGATAGGGCGCCAGGAAGGAACCGCCCTTGGCCATGCGCGAGAAATCGCCGTAATCCTGCGCGGTGAAGACGCCGGCCTTGACCAGTTTGATCGCGTGCTCGACCGTTGGGTACATGTCCCAGACCGGGCCGGTGATCACCGTGTCCGGGCCGAGGTTGGACTGGTCGGACATGTTGGAGATGGCGAGGATCTTCCTCTCGACTGCCGCTTCGATGACGCCGAAACGTTCGGCATAGATCACGTCGACGCCGGCGTCGATCTGGGCGATAGCGGCTTCCTTGGCCTTTGGCGGGTCGAAGAAAGAGCCGATGAAAGCGACCTTCCTCTTGATATCAGGATTGACCTCCCGGGCGCCGGCAAAGAAGGCATTGACCAGCCGGTTCACTTCCGGAATGCCCATCGCCGCCACGGCACCGATCGTGCCTGATTTCGACATCTTTCCGGCGATCAGGCCGGAGAGATAGGCTGGCTCGTGAATCCAGTTATCGAAGACTGCGAAATTCGGCTCGGCCGGCCCGGCGCCGGAGCCGAACAGGAAGGCGACCTTCGGAAACTGCTTGGCGGTGCGGCGGGATTCGCGTTCGGCGGCGAAAGCATCGCCCAGCACCAGCTCATAGCCGCCCTGCGCATATTCGCGCATGACACGGCTGAAATCGGCCGTCTGCACCTTCTCCGACCATTTGTATTCGATGCCGAGTTCCTTCTCGGCCCTCTGCAGGGCGACATGGATCTGGTGGACCCATGGCTCCTCGGTCGGCGTGGCGAAGATCGCCGCCACCTTCAGCTTCTTGTCCTGCGCCAAGGCACTGCCCGGCAGCACGGCTGCCGCCAGGCCAAGCGCGCCGAGTTCCAGCACGTTGCGTCGCGAAAGCCCTTCGCGTTTCGATTGCATTTTACTCTTCCCATTTTCCATTGCATGCCCCTCTGATTGACGCCGTGTCGAGCCGGCTGTTCTTTGAACTATCAGCGAGAACTATGGAACGGCGTCCGACCTTTGTCCACATGGTCAAATTTGCCGGGGCTGCAGCTCGCCGCACTTCGTGGCAAACCGTGGCCGGCGCTTAATCTTGTTTACTGCCTCTCTAGCGCCACCGCGATGCCCTGGCCGACGCCGATGCACATGGTGGCGAGCGCATAGCGGCCGCCGCGCTCGCGAAGTTCCAGCGCCGCCGTGCCGGTGATGCGCGCACCCGACATGCCGAGCGGATGGCCGAGCGCGATGGCGCCGCCATTCGGGTTGACGTGCTCCGCGTCCTCGGCAATGCCGAGTTGGCGCAGCACAGCGATGGCTTGGGAGGCAAAGGCTTCGTTGAGCTCGATGACGTCGAAGTCTGTCGGCTTCAACCCTAGCCGGGCACACAGTTTCTGCGTGGCCGGTACCGGGCCGATGCCCATGATGCGCGGCGCCACGCCGGCGGCCGCACCGCCGAGGATGCGGGCGATCGGCGTCAGCCCGTATTTCTTCACCGCGGCTTCCGAGGCGACCATCAGCGCCGCTGCACCGTCGTTGACGCCCGACGCATTGCCGGCCGTGACCGTGCCGCCTTGCCGGAACGGCGTCGGCAATTTCGCCAGCGCCTCGATCGTCGTACCTGCGCGTGGATGTCGTCCTTCGCGACGATGACCGCGTCGCCCTTGCGCTGCGGGATCGTCACCGGAGTGATTTCCTTCGCCAGCCGGCCATTGGCTTGCGCGGCCACGGCCTTGTCCTGGCTGCGCACGGCAAAGGCATCTTGGTCCGCGCGGGAGATGGCGTACTCTTCAGCAACATTCTCACCGGTCTCCGGCATTGAATCGATGCCGTACTGCTCCTTCATCAGCGGGTTGACGAAGCGCCAGCCGATGGTGGTGTCATGGATCTCGGCATTGCGCGAAAAGGCGGTCTCCGCCTTGGGCATGACGAAGGGAGCACGGCTCATCGATTCGACGCCGCCTGATATCATCAGCTCCGCCTCGCCTGATTTGATGGCGCGCGCGGTGATGATCACGGCATCCATGCCCGAACCACAGAGGCGATTGACGGTCGAGCCGGAAACCTCCTTGGGCAGTCCGGCGAGCAGCAGCGCCATGCGCGCCACATTGCGATTATCTTCGCCGGCCTGATTGGCGCAGCCATAGACGACGCCGTCGATATCAGCCCAGTCAATGCCGGGATTGCGTTCGATCAAAGCCCTCAAGGGAATCGCGCCAAGGTCGTCGGCGCGGACCGACGCCAACTGCCCACCGAAACGTCCGATCGGCGTGCGGATATAGTCGCAGATAAAGGCCTCGACCATCTATACAGCTTTCTCTCTTGCGTTTTCCCTAATGCGGGCCAACTCAATGCTTGATGCGGTCGCGCATCGCGTACCAGAGCATGCCGAGCACATAGAGCGGACCGCGCAGCGCCGTGCCGCCGGGAAACGGCATTGGCCTCAGCGTCGAGAACAGATCGAGCCGCGACGCATCGCCGGTGATCGCCTCGGCGAGCAGCTTTCCCGACAGCGACGACAGGATCACGCCCTTGCCGGAATAGCCATGCGCAAAATAGACTTCGCCATAGTGGCCGACATCCGGCAGGCGCGATGTCGTCACGGAGACCAGCCCACCCCACGCATGATCGATGCGGCGGCCGCGCAATTGCGGAAAGGTCTTTTCCATATGCGGCCGCACGAAGCCGGCAATGTCGGCGGGCGGCGACGGCGTGTAGCGCTCGCCGCCGCCGAACAGCAGGCGGCCGTCCGCCGACAGCCGGTAGTAGTTGACCACGAAGCGGGTGTCGGAAACGGCCACATTGCTTGGGATGACATCGCTCGTGTCGCCCAGCAGCTCGGTGGCGATGATGTAGTTGCCAACCGGCATGATCCGGCTGTTGACGCGCGGCTCGAGCCCCTGGAGCAGCGCGTCGCCCGCCAGCACGACGTGCCTGGCCCGGACCGAGCCCTTGGCCGTCGAAACCCGTATGGAAGGTTCCCGCTCCAGCCGAAGCGCGACCGAGTTCTCATGGATGGCGACGCCCGCAGCAGCGGCGGCGCTGGCAAGACCCAGCGTGTAGTTCAGCGGATGCATATGGCCGCCGAGCTTTTCGTACATCGCGCCGTGATAGGGAGTGTTCACCATTCCACGTGCCTGCGCCGCCGACAGCATCTCGATGTCATGAAAATTCATCACCGTGGCAAGGCACTCGGCCTCTTCTTCGAGATCGCGCAGATCGGAGCTATTGACCGCACCGGCCAGATGGCCGGTCAGCCCGAGGTCGCAATCGATGGCGTGGCGCTCGATCAGGTCGAGCACCAGTCCGCGCGCCTCGAAGGCGAGATCGAATAGCGCCCGCGCCCGCTCCGGCCCATAAAGCCTGACCAGACCCTTGGCGCCCTTGCGCAGGCCAGGGATGATCTGGCCGCCATTGCGCCCCGACGCCCCCCAGCCGATCTTGCCGCCTTCCAAAAGCACGACCTTCAGCCCGCGCTCGGCCGCATGAAGGGCCGCGGACAGGCCAGTGCAGCCGCCGCCGACGACCACCAGATCGGCGTCGACATCGCCCTGCAGCGCCGGATGGTCCGGAGCCGGATTGGCCATCGCGACATAGTAGGACTTGCCGATATCCAGGCCGGAGTTGAAGCCCATCATCAGACCTTGAGCAGCAGATGCTCGCGTTCCCAGCTCGTGACGACGCTCTGGAACAGGTCGAGCTCGACGCTCTTGACGCGCAGATAGGTCTGGAAGAAATCCTCGCCGAGCAACTCCCGAACCGGGCTGCAGGCGGCGAAACGGTCGAGCGCCTCTTCCATGGTTTTGGGCAGCGTGCTCTTGCTGCGATAGGCGTTGCCCGATGCCTCGGGCGAACGCGAGAGCTTTTCCTCGACGCCGAGATAGCCACAGAGCAGCGAGCCGGCCATCGCCAGATAGGGGTTGGCGTCGGCGCCGGGCAGCCGGTTTTCCACCCGCCGCGCGGCCCGCCCGCCGGCCGGCACGCGCAGGCCGCAGGAGCGGTTGTCGTGCGACCACTCGATGTTGGCGGGTGCGCTGTGGTTCGGCCGGATGCGGCGGAACGAATTCACGTTCGGCGCAAACAGCGGCATCACCTCGGGAATGTATTTCTGCAGACCGCCGATGAAATGCCCGAACATCTCGGTGTCGGCATCGTCGCGCCCGGCAAACAGCGTATCCCCGGCCTCGTCGATCACCGACATGTGGAGATGCATGGAGCTGCCGGCTTGTGCGGCGATCGGCTTGGCCATGAAGGTCGCATGCATGCCGAATTCCTGTGCGGCCTGGCGCGTCAACCGTTTGAACAGCAGCACCTTGTCGGCCAGCGGCAGCGCGTCGCCATGCAGGAAATTGATCTCCAGCTGCGCCGTGCCTGACTCGTGGATCAGCGTATCGAGCGGCAGTCCGGCCACCGGAGCATAGTCGTAAAGGCGCCGGATCACCGGCTCGAATTCCTCCAGCGCCGCCATGTCATAGGGGTGCTGTACGGTTTCGGCGCGGCCATTGCGTCCGACCGGCGCTGCCAGCGGCCGATCGGGATCGGGATTGGGCGCGGTCAGGTAGAATTCGAGTTCAGGCGCCACCACCGCCCGCCAGCCGCGCTGGCGATAGAGATCGAGCACGGCCCTCAAGACATGACGCGGCGAGGCCATCCACGGTCGATCGTTCATGTGAAACGCATCGGCGAAGACATAGGCTTTCCCGGCTCCGGCGCCGGGTGCAAGGCAAAGCGTCGCGACATCCGGCACCATCCGCATATCGGGGTCCTGATAGCCGAAGCCCTCGTCGTTGGAACCGGAATAGCGGCCGTCTATGCAGACCAGGAAGGCGCTGCTCGGCAGGTAGAGCGCGCGGTCCTCGAGCGACTTCAGGAACTTGGCCGTCGGGAGGGCCTTGCCGCGCAACACGCCATTCACATCCGGCACCAGGCACTCGACTTCCCTGATCCCCTGCTGCTCCAGCCACCCCTTCGGATCGTCCATGGGGATCATTTGCGGTGCATCCGTTGTCGTTGTGTTGAGCATCAGGTCACGTCCTTACGAGGGCGAGAATGGCTTCGGCGGCGGCGTCCGTTCCCGGCGCCCGTGCCATGGTGGCCGCATTCTCCTTGAGGCGAAAGCGCATTTCGCCGTCGGCCATTAGGCCAAGGATGATGTTTTCCAGTTCCTCGTCGCTCCAGCCGTCGCGGCTGAGGTGACGGCCGACGCCGGTTTCCACGGCACGCCGCGCATTGTCGTGCCCGTCCCAGCAATAGGGCATGATCAGCGACGGCACGCCGAAACGAAGCGCTTCGCAAAAGCTGTTGTTGCCGCCGTGATGGATGAAGAGGTCGGATTTCGCGACGACCGACGGCTGCGGAAACCAGGCGTCGAGGAAGACATTGTCCGGAACCGCGCGGTAGGTGTCGCGCAGACCGCCGACATTGACGATGAAGCGGGCCGGAAGCCGATCGAACACGGCGAGCATGCGCTCGATCAGGCCGACATCCATGGCGCCCAGGCTGCCGAAGCTGAGATAGACCAGCGGCCCCTCATTGCGCGGAAAGACCGGCACATCGAACGGCCCTTCCGAACGGACACAGCCTTCGAGATAGACGAAGCGGGCCGGGTCGAGCGGCTCGGCGCGCTGCCTGCGCACGATCGTCGGGGTCAGCAGCAGATTGAGGTCGGGCGAAGCTTCCAGAAAAAGACCCTTCGGCAAGGGCGCAAGGCCGGCATCCGCCCGAAGCCGGCTGAACCGGTCATGGGCCGGAGCGACGGCTGCCAGGTAGCGCACCTCGAAGGCCTCGCGGCTCGGGTCGTCGGCGGCGAGACCGGACAGATATGGCGGCACATTGGCATCGGGCAGCTCGGTTTCGGCGCAGGAGACCACGCGCACCCATGGGCAGCCGGCAGCGGCCAGCGCCGGAAACATGATGACATTGTCGAGCACCACGGCGTCCGGCTTCAGCCGGGCCAGCAATTGGCGCAGCGGCGCCTCGGCATTGACCGCCGTATCGACGATCGCTTCCCAGGTCGGGGCGACATAGGTTTCGAGCTGATCGATCGGGCTCAGCCTGAAATGCGGCAGATGCCGGCGCACGAAAGCCTGCCAATAGCTCTGGCGTTCGCTGTCGGTCAGCGGCTCGTCGGTCGGCAACTGGTATTCCTGAAAACCATAGTCGGCGAACACGCCGGAAAAGCCGGCATGGCAGATGAACACCGGCCGGGCGCCACGGGCGCGCAAGGCCTGCGCGATGCCGACGCAATTGAGCGCCGCGCCGAAGCTCGCTTCGGGAAACAGCGCGATGGTCGGGCTGGCTTTGCGCGTCACTGTTCTCGTGGTCCTCGTCAGTCCGGCCGGCTGATCATGCCGAACAATGCGGGGGCCCCGCGGCTGGCCGCCTGCGGCCGCTGGCTACGGGACAATCGCAGATGGACGCGAAGCAGATCGGCTGCAATCTCATACTGCCGGCTTTCCAATTGGTCGAGTATGGTCAGGTGCTCGCGCAGCGATTGCTTCAGCCGGAAGACGTTGACGCCAGCATAAGTTCCCGGCAGCCGGCGCAGCCTGAGATGGTCGGACAGCGAGTCGGTGACGAACCGGTTGGCGGCGCCATCGGCGATTAGGCCGTGAAAGTCGATGTCCAGCCGCTGGAACTCTTTGATATCGAACGCGGCGTCGGGCAGCGCCAGCAGCGTTTCCATGCCCTGGCGCAAGGCTGCCGCGCGGGTCCCGTCCAGCCGAAAGCCAGGCCCCAGAATGGCGGCGGGTTCGAGCAGCAGGCGGAACTCGTAGCTTTCCCCTTGTGCCTCTGGATCGTCAGGCGCCCGCCTGAACAGCCAGGCCTGTCCCGGTGCGCGGTCCAGAAGATTTTCATCTGTCAGTTTCTTTAGTGCTTTTAGTACCGTCTTTCGTTCGGCGCCATACCGCCGCATCAGCGCGCCAATGGTCACCGTCTGATCCAACCGGCGCGCCGACCGGTCGCGCAGGATCATCTCCACGAGTTCGTCTTCTTCGGCGCTCGGCAGGTCGGCGGCAACGGTCGCCTGGTTGGTGAGGTCAACGGCCAGCCGATAGCCGGATTCAGCTTCCCAGCGCACCACGCCTTTTTCGGTGAGCAGCCGCAACGCCGCCCGCACCGGGGTCCGCGAAACGTTGCAGAGCGACGCGATCTGCTGTTCCGGGAGATGAGCACCGGCCTCGAAGCCGCATTGCCGGGCCACATCCAGAATGCGCTGAGCGAGATCGAGATGGTTGGTGCGTGGTCGTCTGGCAACGGCTTGCATGGCGATTCTCGTGAACGGGCTTGACCGCTGCGGTTTGACCGATCGCCCTTGCGGACGCAATCGGCCAGGTTCGCGGCGATTTTCCAAATTATGGATTGACGTACTTTTTTCTGCAATAGTACTGTGAGGTCAATCGGCAACAAAAAGACCGGGGAACAGGATCGAAGCCGCGGCACGGTCGCAAGCGGCGGTCCGACGATCGATTGAATTCGACGATCAACCAGAATGGGAGTCTGTCATGACCGCCACCACCCTGCGGCACCGTTCGTTAAAGACATCCTCGATCGCGCTCGGCCTCGCCCTGGCGCTGTCGGCGCCGGCGGCCGCCGCCGACCTCGTCATTTCCAACTGGGACGGCTACATGGCGCCGGACGCCATGGATGCCTTCAAAGCAGCGACCGGCGTTTCCGGCGAGGTCGTTGTCCACGCCACCAATGAGGAGATCATGGGCAAACTCGTCGCGACCGGCGGCAAGGGCTATGACGTGGTCTTCGTCTCCTCGCCCTTCGCCGAAGTGCTGAACAAGCTCGGCCTGATCGAGACGATCGACCACGCCAAGATCCCCAACCTCGCCAATCTCTATCCCGAGGCGACGAAACTGCCGCACGACGTCGGCAATAATTTTTCCGTGCCTTACACCTGGGGCACGACCGGCCTCTGCTACCGCTCCGATCTGGTGAAGACCGAGCCGGCCAGCTGGAACGATCTTCTCGCACCATCCGATGCCCTCAAGGGCAAGACCACTATGCTGGCGACCGACCGTTGGCTGCTTGCCGCCGGCCAGCTCGCCAAGGGCTATTCGGTCAACGAGACCGATCCGGCCAAGCTCGCCGAGGTCAAGGACCTGCTGATCTCGGCCAAGAAAACCTTGCTCGCCTATGACGACACCACCTTCTATTCGAAGCTGGTCTCCGGCGAGGCGTTGTTGGTACAGGCATGGGATGGCTGGTGCAATTACGGCATCGCCGAGAAGCCTGAGATCAAATACGTCATCCCTAGGGAAGGTTCGGACCTGTGGGTCGACACGATGGTGGTGATGAAGGCGTCGGCCAACAAGGACGCCGCCTTCCAATTCATCAACTTCATGCTGGATGCCAAGAACCACGCCTGGGCGGCCCAGAACATCGACTACAAGGTGCCGAACAAGCCGGCTATGGAAAGCCTGCCGGCCGATTTCCTCGCCAAATTCCCGAATATGAGCATGCCGGTGGCCGAGCTGGTCAAGTTCGAGCAGTTGCGCGACGTCGGCGATGCCCAACGCGACTATTCGAAGATCGTCAGCGAGATCAAGGCCGCGCAGTAGGCGCCGCAGTCCGATAAACTGGAAGCAAGCTTGCGTTCCTTCACGCCCTCCTCTGGCCTGCCGGCCATCTCCCCCTCAAGGGGGAAGATTGGCAGTTTCGCCCGCATCCCAACCATTCGGGGCACTGGAGATTGGCCACAGGCCGTGGTCCAGCTGATCTCCCCCCTTGAGGGGGAGATGGCCGGCAGGCCAGAGGGGGGTACTCCTCAATGAGATCTATAGTCCCCACTCGCTCCTCCTTGCTGATGGCGCCGGCGCTGGCCTGGCTCACTGCCTTGATGGTGGTGCCATGCGCGCTGGTGCTGGCGCTGGCCTTCTTCCGGCGCGGTATCTATGGCGGCATCGAATACACGTTCACGCTGGAGAATTTCGGGCTGGTTTTCGACCCGCTCTATGCCGGCATCTTCCTCAATTCGGCGCGCATCGCCGGCACCGCAACCCTGATCGCGGTGGTGATCGGCTATGCCGCCGCCTATGCGATCGCTGCGGCACCGCGCCGGCTGCAGCCGGTATTCCTGTTCTTTGCCGTTTTGCCGTTCTGGTCCAACTACCTGATCCGCACCTATGCCTGGATCGTGCTGCTCAACCGCGAAGGTCTGATCACTCAGCTCTTGCGCTGGTTCGGCTACACCGGTGAGCCGCCGTCTATGCTCTATACCGAAGGCGCCGTCATCGCCGGTCTGGTCTACAATTATCTGCCCTTCGTCATCCTCGCCTGCTACGCGCCGCTGTCGCGGCTCAATCCGGAGCTCGCTGAAGCCTCGCGCGATCTCGGCGCTTCGGCCATGACCACGTTTCGCCGGGTCATCCTGCCCTTGACCGTGCCCGGCATCGCCGCCGGCGCCGTCTTCGTTTTCGTGCTGTCGATCGGCAATTTCGTCACGCCGGCGCTGCTCGGCGGTGGTCGCTTCCAGATGATCGGCAATCTTGTCTACGACCAGTTCCTGACCGCCAATGACTGGCCATTCGGTGCGGCGCTGGCGATGGCGCTGATCGGCATCATGTTGCTGGTGCTGACGACGCAGGCCCTGGCCGCGGATCGCGCCGCGGGCCGTATCGCCGAAGCGAAAGGGGGCGCCGATGTCTGAGCGCTCCCCCGCCACGCGCCGCACGCTCTGGCTCGTGCTCTCGCTGGTCTTCGCCTTCCTCTATATCCCGATCGCCGTGCTGGTGGCGCTGTCGTTCAACCAAGGCGGGCTGCCGACCGTCTGGTCGGGCTTTTCGCTGAAATGGTATGCCTCGCTCGCCGGAAACGCCGCGATCCTTTCCGCCGCCCTCAACACGTTGATCGTGGCGCTGGTCTCGACCGCCATCGCCACGCTGCTCGGCACGCTGCTGGCAATCGGCGTCGAAATGCGCCGGCAGTATGGGAGCGGCCTCGAGGCGCTGATCTTTGCGCCGATGATCATTCCCGACATCGTGCTGGCGATCGCGCTACTCAGCTTCTTCTCCTTGCTCGATTTCACGCTGGGCCTGCACACCATCATCCTTGCCCATGTCGTCTTCAACCTTGCCTTCGTCTGCTCGGTGGTGCGCGCGCGGCTGAAAAGCTTCGACTGGTCGATCGTCGAGGCTTCCGCCGATCTCGGCGCTTCGGCGCTCACCACCTTCCGGCGGGTGACATTGCCGGGCATCCTGCCGGCGGTGGTCGCCGGCGCGCTGCTCGCCTTCACTCTTTCGGTCGACGAATTCATCATCGCCTTCTTCACATCAGGCGCCGGCCGCGCCTCGACCACGCTGCCGATGCAGATCTATGCGATGATCCGCTTCGGCATCACCCCGGAGATCAATGCATTGGCGACCATCGTCATGGCGGTCTCGATCACCGCGCTGACCCTGTCGCAGCGGCTCAACCGCGGGGTGATCGGCCAATGAGCGCACCCCGCACGCTGCTGGCGATCGACAAGGTCTCGAAGAACTTCGGCCGGGTGACGGCCGTTGACGGCATCTCGCTGGATATCCGTGAGAACGAGTTCTTCGCGCTGCTCGGACCTTCGGGCTGCGGCAAGACCACGTTGCTGCGCATGCTGGCCGGCTTCGAGACACCCAATCACGGCCGAATCCTGCTCGACGGGCGCGACATCGCCAGGACCCCGCCCAACAAGCGGCCGGTCAATCTGATGTTCCAGTCCTATGCGCTGTTTCCGCATATGAGCGTCAGGGCCAATGTTTCCTACGGCCTCGAAATGGAGCGCTTGCCGGCAAAGGAAATCCGCTCCCGTGTCGACGCCATCCTGGCGACGACCGAACTCGTTACCTTCGCCGACCGCAAGCCGGAGCAACTGTCGGGCGGCCAGAAGCAACGCGTCGCGCTTGCCCGGGCGCTGGTCAAGCGGCCGCGGCTGCTGCTGCTCGACGAGCCGCTCGGCGCACTCGACAAGAAATTGCGCGGCGCCATGCAGCTGGAGCTGAAGCGCCTGCAGCACGAGGTCGGCATCACCTTCGTCATCGTCACCCATGACCAGGAGGAATCGCTGGTCATGGCCGACCGCATGGCGGTGCTCAGGGACGGCAAGCTGCTGCAATGCGACACGCCGCACGCCGTCTACGAGCATCCGGCCGACCGCTTCGTTGCCGACTTCATCGGCGTGATGAATTTCGTGCCGGGCAAGGCCGCCGCCGACGGGGTGATGGCAGCGAACGGCATACGGATCACCGGAGCGGTTCCCTCGACTCTGGCTCCCGGCGCTGCGGCCGTCGCTTCGGTGCGGCCCGAACGCATCCGGCTGTTTCCGTCGGCGCAGACGGCCAATCGTGTGGCTGGCACAGTCGAGGCGCTGGCCTATCAGGGGCTCGACCTGCAGCTGCATGTACGCACCGCTCTGTCGCCAAAGCCGTTCCTGGTGCGCGTCACAGCCGACGCCGCCGACCGACGCCCGGTCGCGTCAGGCGATGCGGTCGAGCTCGGCTGGGATGCCGCCGACGTCAGAATTTTCGCAGATTGATTGAAGGAGAAGCTTTCATGGCGCAGAAGACGATCGCGTTTTTTCCGGAAGCAGCCTACGGCCCGGCGCTCAATTCCGTCGGCATCGCCCAGGCGGTCGAGGCGCGCGGCCACAAAGCGGTGTTCCTGTCGGACCCCGGCTTCGTCGACGTCTATAAGGGCTATGGCTTCGAGGCTCATCCGGTGAACCTGTCCGAACCGATGCCGCCGGAACAGATGGCCAAGTTCTGGGAAGACTTCATCAACGGCCACATAC
Source organism: Mesorhizobium sp. M1312 (assembly GCF_040318115.1). Taxonomy (NCBI): domain Bacteria; kingdom Pseudomonadati; phylum Pseudomonadota; class Alphaproteobacteria; order Hyphomicrobiales; family Phyllobacteriaceae; genus Mesorhizobium; species Mesorhizobium sp. M1312. The sequence continues at coordinate 65,724 of NZ_JAMYLQ010000005.1, forward strand.
CGAATTTCCGCAAGTCGCCCTACGACCAGGTCGACAACTACGTAAAGGATTGCTGGACGGCGATTGTCGATAGCGCCAAATGGGCTGAGAAGGATCTGCCTGGCGTGCTTGCGACGATCAAGCCGGATGTTATCTGTGTCGACAACGTCATCCTGTTCCCGGCGATCAAGCAGTATGGCAAGCCGTGGGTGCGCGTTATCTCCTGCTCGGAAAACGAGATCGAGGACGAGGATATCCCGCCACACCTGTCCGGCTGCGGCGAGAATGACCACGCCTGCCATGAGCGCTATCGCAACCATTTCAACGCCGTCATCAAGCCGATCCATGACGACTTCAATGCGTTCCTGCGTGCTAGCAACGAGGAGCCTTACCCGCTCGGCCAGTTTTTTGAAGCCTCGCCCTACCTCAATTTGCTGCTCTATCCCGAGGCGGCGAAGTTCAAGCGCCGCCATCCGCTCGACCCGGCAAAATTCCAATATCTGGAAGGCTGCGTGCGGCAGGAGAAGCCCTACACGGTGCCGACTTTCGCTGAGAATAACGACGGGCCATTGCTCTACGTTTCCTTCGGCAGCCTTGGCGCCGGCGATGTCGATCTGCTGAAGCGCATCATCGCAACGCTGGGCAAGACGCGCTACCGGGCGCTGGTCAATGTCGGCGGCTACAAGGACCAGTACGCGCAAGTGCCTGGCAACGTCATCGTCGAGAGCTGGTTTCCGCAGCCCTCGGTCATCCCGCAGGTCGATGCGGTGATCCACCATGGCGGCAACAACTCGTTCACCGAGTGTCTCTACTTCGGCAAGCCGGCGATCAGCATGCCCTACGTCTGGGACGGCCACGACAACGCGACGCGCGTCGAGGAAACCGGCCACGGCTTCGGCATGCCGCGCTACGACTGGAGCGACGCCGAGCTGATCGCCAAGATCGAAACCTGCCTGACCGACCCGGCAATCAAAACCAAGCTGGCGAAGACATCGGCGCAGATGCAGTCGCAAAACGGCCCGGAGAAGGCGGCGGGGCTGCTGGAGCAACTTCTATGAGCGCGATGTTTGACGTGCCGAGCCAAGGCACCCCCCTCTGGCCTGCCGGCCATCTCCCCCGCAAGGGGGGAGATTGGCAGCCGTACCGTCGGCTTCAGCCTAGCAACGTTGGCGATTGGCGAAGACATAGCGGAAGTCCGATCTCCCCCCTTGCGGGGGAGATGTCCGGCAGGCCAGAGGGGGGTGGCGTGGAGCGAAGATGCGTCAAAACTCAGTATCGAACCGGAGCACCCGCATGACCGCCTCCGCGCCGCATCTCCACCAAGCCTCGACCCGCACCGACCTCGTCGATTGGGGCGCCCAGCCGGATGCGCTGGAAGGCGCTTCGCACTCCACCGGCAGGCTGGTACACAAGGGACCGAACAACCAGCCGGAATCCGGCATCTGGGTCTGCACGCCCGGCCGGTGGCGGCTGGCGATTCCGCGCGACGAATTGTGCCATTTCGTTGCCGGCCGCGCGACCTACAGGTCGGACGACGGCGAGGTCATCGAGGTCTCCGCCGCCACGGCTGTCATGTTCCCGGCCGGTTGGACCGGCGAATGCACCGTCCACGAGACCATTCGCAATATCTACATGCTGGCCTAAAGCCGGCCATTGGAGCTTCACGACATGCCAACGCCAATCATGAAATCGCCGCTCGCTATCACCGACCTCGTCGACTGGGGCGTCATTCCTACCATGATCGAGGGGGAATCCCGCACCTCGGGCAAGCTGCTGCACAAGGGACCGGAAGGCCGTTCCGAATGCGGGCTGTGGGTCTGCACCCCGGGCAAATGGCTCTGCCACGTCACCCGCGACGAGTTCTGCCACTTCCTTGAGGGACGCTGCACCTATGCGCATGAATCCGGCGAGGTGATCGAGATCGAGCCGGACACGGCGGCGTTCTTTCCGCAGGACTGGAAAGGCGTCTGCACCGTCCATGAGACGATCAAGAAGGTCTACATGATCCGCTGAGCGGGTTTGAAAGGAAGACCATGGAATTCTTCGCTGACCGGCCGGCTTTCTTCGTCAATCCGGATTACCGGCCGATGGCCGGCACAAGAAAGCTGGTGATCGACCCGGCGACGCTGGAAACCGTCGGCGCGATCGCGGCTGCAACCGACGGCGAGATCGACGCCGTGCTCACCGCGGCGACCAAGGCGCAAGCCGCTTGGAAAAAATTCGACGCCAAGAGCCGTGCCAGGCATCTGCACGCCGCCGCCAACGCCATCGAGGCCGCCGATTTCACGCACTGTGCCGAGCTGATGGTGCGCGAGATGGGCAAGCCCTATCCGGAAGCAATCGGCGAGATCGCCAATTGCGCACCGATCTTCCGCTATTACGCCGAGATGGCGCGTGACGATGCCGGCAAGATCGCCGGCACGACGCAGGCCGGTTCGTTCCAGTACGCGCGCTACGAGCCTTACGGCACGTCGGTGCATATCATGCCCTACAATTTCCCCATCCTGTTGATGTGCTGGACCGTCGCCGCTTCGCTTGCCGCCGGCAATGCCTGCGTGATCAAGCCGGCCGAAGCGACGACATTGTCGACGCTGGATTACATGGCTGTGTTCCGCTGCCTGCCGGCGGGCTTGGTGTCCTGCCTGCCCGGCGGGGCGGTCACCGCGCAGGCGCTGATCGCCTCCGACCGCACCCATGCCGTCGCCTTCACCGGTTCAGTCGCCGCCGGCAAGGCTGTCGCCGTCGCCTGCGCCGAACGCATGAAGCCGTGCGTTATCGAGGCCGGCGGCAGCGATCCGCTGATCATCAGCCAACACGCCCCGCTGGACGTCGCAGCGGCCGGCAGCGTCACTGCCGCGTTCCATCTTACGGGCCAGGTCTGCACCTCGGCCGAACGGTTCTTCGTCGTCGATTCCGTTCACGACCGCTTTGTCGAGCTGTTTGCGCAGAAGACACGTGCCCTGCGCATCGGCAACGGCCTCGACAAGACCGAGATCGGGCCGCTGGTCAGCGAGGCGGCGCGGGCTAAGGTTATGCGGCTGGTCGACGATGCGATCCGCAGCGGCGCCAAGGCTATCACCGGCGGGCGCATTCCGCCGGCGCACAATGTCGGCTGGTTCTACGAGCCGACGATCCTGACCGGCGTCACCCCCGATATGGCGATCGTGCGCGAAGAATGTTTCGGACCGGTCGCAGCGATCTGCCGGGTCAAGGATTTCGACGAGGCGATAGAGCTTGCCAATGACAGCCCGTTCGGGCTCGGCGCCTCGGTCTTCACCGCCGACCTTGCCGAAGCGCATGAGGCTGCGGAGCGGCTCGAGGCCGGCATGGTCTGGATCAACAATCCGCTGATCGACAATGACGCGCTGCCGTTCGGTGGCTGGAAGGCATCGGGCCTCGGCCGCGAACTTGGACGCCAGGGGCTGGATGCCTTCCGCCGCTCGAAGATGGTGATCATCGACCACAAACCAACGATCCAGGACTGGTGGTATCCCTATCCCGACAGCTGGTTCCGCGAAGCCGGCGGCCGCAAGCACGTATGAGGTACGAACGGCTGCGTCAGCCGATGCTCTCGCCGCCGTCAATCACCAAAGCCTGGCCGGTCATGAAGGACGAACGATCGGAGACCAGGAACAGGATCGCTTCGGCTATTTCTTCGGCGCTGGCCCAGCGCTGCATGGGAATCTTGGTGCGGACATAGCACTCGATCGCGTCCCGCCCGCCCATCTGGGCGATGAACGGCTCGTTGAAGGGCGTGTCGACCCAGCCGGGGCAGAGCGCATTGACGCGGACTTTGTGCTTGGCATAGTCGAGCGACATCTGCCGGGTCATCGCCACTACGGCATGTTTTGAGGTTGCGTAGGCGATCATCTCGCGGTCGTAGAACACACCCGAATTCGAGGCGGTATTCAGGATGACACCACCGCCCTGTTCGATCATCGACGGCATGACGAGCCTGGCCGCCAGGAACTGCGCCCGCACATTGATACGCCAGGAGGCATCCATGCCGTCGACGCCTACTTCGGTCAGCGTGCCGCCGACCTGGACCCCGGCATGATTGTGCAGGATATCGATCCGACCATGTTTGCCCAGTGTGCCCGTAATGAGTTGCTCGACCGCCACGTCCTCGCCGACATCGGTAGCGATCGCCTCGGCCTGGCCGCCGGCGGCACGGATGTCGGAAGCCGTGGCTTCGCCGGCATGCTGATCCCGGTCGGCGATCACCACCACCGCCCCTTCCCTGGCGATGATCATGGCACCGGCGCGCCCGATGCCCGACCCGGCGCCCGTCACCACGGCGATGCGATCTTTCAGAATCATGACGCGACTTTCAGTTTGATGGTTTGCGTTGGCGCAATTGCCATTGGGCAAGCACCACAAGCAGAACGGAGGCGACGAGGACGATCGTTGCGATGGCATTGATCTCGGGCGTCACGCCGCGCCGGATCGAGGCAAAGACATAGATCGGCAACGTCGTCTGTGCGCCGGCGACGAAGAAGGCGACGATGAAATCGTCGAAGGAGAAGGTGAAGGCGAGCAGGAAGCCGGCGATTACTGCCGGCATGATCTGAGGCAACACGATGCTGCGGAACGTCGTCAGCGGAGTGGCGTAAAGATCCCTCGAGGCCTCGACCAGATTGCGGTCGAGGCTGCCGAGGCGTGTGCCAACGATCATCGCCACCAGCGCCATCGAAAACAGGCCGTGCGCGGCGATGATCGAGCCGTAGCCGAGCGCCAGGCGTGGCGGCTGATCGTTCGGCCACAGCGAAGCGAGAAACGGATTGACGACTCCAAATAGCTGGACGAGCGCGACCAGCGTTGAGATACCGATGACGACGCCCGGAACAACGATCGCAGCGCCGAGAAGTGCATCGAAGACCGCCCGTGTTCGCGCGCCGACGCGCGCCAGGCCAAGCGCCGCAGCCGTGCCGCACAGTGCCGCGAGCAAGGCACTGGTGGTGGCGATGAACAGGCTGTTCTTCAGCGCCTCGACCAAGAAAGGGTTCGACAGCGCCTTGCCGTACCATTGCACCGACAAGCCGGTGAACTCGCTGGCATGGCGGCCCGCATTGAAGGAGAACAGCACCACCAGCGCGATCGGCAGGTAGAGAAAAGCGAAGACCGCTATGACGAAGGCGCGCATCAGATCAAATCCACCCGGCGTGCTCCGGAAAGCCGGGTCGAAATTCGGTTGGCGGCAAGCAGCACCACCACGGAGACCAGAACCAGCGTGATCGCGATTGCCGATCCGAACGGCCAGTTGCGCGATTGCAGGAACAGATCGACCAGCGCGTTGCCGATGAAGAAGACCTTGCCGCCGCCGAGCAGCGTCGGGATCAGATATTCGCCAAGCAGTAGGATCATGACCAGCGAAAAGCCGGTCATCACACCCGGCAGCGACAGCCGCAGCGTCACGCGTAGGAAGGTCGAGATCGGTGTTGCGCCGAGATCGGCGGAGGCTTCCAGCAGCCGGCGATCGAGCCGCTCGAGGCTGACATAGATCGGCAGGATCATCAGCGGCAGATAGCCATAGACGATGCCGAGCAGGACCGCGCCCGGCGTGTTGATCAGCCGCACATCCTCAAACCCGACATAGGCCAGCAGTGCCGGGATGCCGCGTCCGCCCAGAACATACATCCAGGCATAGGTTCGCATCAGCAGGCTGGTCCAGAACGGGATGACGACAAGCGCAAGCAGGATCAGCCGCCACCGCTCCGGCGCGCGCAAGGCGAGGTAATAGGCGACCGGATAGGCGACGAGAAGACAGGCCAATGCGCCTGCCGGTGCCAGCACCATCGTGTTCCAGAAGGCAGTCGCCCGCGCCGGAAGATTGGCATATTGCGCCAACGTGAAAGCGGCCTGATAGCCGCCTTCCGGCGCCCGCTCGCCGACGCTGAAGACGGCGATCGCGACAAACGGCAAGACCAAAAATACCACCAGCCACGCGGTTGCTGGACCGAGCAGCAGCGCGGTCAGCAGATTATGACGAAGGACATTGCTGCGCATTGAAAAATCGCCCCGGTGCCGGCGGACATCTGCCCGCCGGGTGAGTTGCCTGCATCGGACCTATGGCCTTGTTCAAGCCGACTTGAAGCGTGCCATCAGTTCGGCGCGACCCGGATCGGTCAGCGTCGCAGCAGCACCGAATTCCAGCGGAGTCAGCAGATCCGCCGCCGGGTAGAGGATCGGATTGTCCAGCACCTCCTTGGGCAGCAGTGCATTGACCCGCGCATCGGTGGAAGGCGCCCCGTTGGCCAGGTGCTCCCTGACCGCGACTTTCGGGTCCATCAAGTAGTTGAGCAGGGCATAGCCGGCGGGCTTGTTGGGCGCATCCTTTGGAATGGCATAGAAGTCGGTCCAGATCTCGCCGCCCTCCTTGCCAAGCACATAAGCGATCTCGGGAATGTCGCGGTGGAGCTGCGCCCCGTCATTGGTCCAGCACATCGTCATCCAGGCGTCGCCGGCACGCATCGACGGCTGGTAATCGCTGGAAACCGCAAACAGATGCGGCTTGACCTTCAGCAGCAATTCCTCCGCCTTGGCGAGTTCGTCCTGCTTCAGCGAGTTGAACGAGAAGCCGAAATATTTCAGCGCATTGCCGATCGTGGTGAGCTGGTAATCATGGACCATGGTCCGGCCGTCGCCGTCCGCCATGGCCGTGTCCCAGAATTCCTTCCAGCTCGTGATCGGCTTGGTCAGCTTCTTGGTGTTGACTGCAAATCCGGTGGTGCCCCAGTTCTTTGGCACCGCATAAGTCGCACCGTCGATCGTGCCTTCCCCGGTGAAGCGCGGGTCCTGTTGCGAGCCGTCGAAATTGGCAAGCTTGGCCATGTCGAGCGCTTCGATGATCTCGAGCTTCTTGTAGGTGGAGATCGTGTAGTTGGTCGGAACGAAAAGGCTCCAGCCCGAGGCGCCAGCCTGCAGCTTGGCCAGCATCTCCTCGTTTGACCCGAACACATTGACCTCGACAGCGACACCCGTCTCGGCCTTGAAATTCTCGAACGTCGCCGGGTCGTGATAATTGGGCCAGGTGGCGATCGACATGCGGTCGCCAAGACCCTCCTGGGCGAAAGCGGGCGAGGGCACGATGCCGAGCTCGCGGGCCATCACCGCCGTTGCGATGCCAAGACCGGTGAGGCCGAGGAACTCACGGCGTCCGATCGAACCGCGCTTGAGGCGCATCAGTTGATCGACGAATTTTTCAGGGCTTATCGGCAGTCCGTCACGATATGATTTCGACATGTTTGTTTTCCCTCTGGTTGGTCCCGTTGTTCTTGGGGTCCGGGAACGCGAGCGGCGTTCCGGCTGTAAAGCCGATGGCGACGGGTTCACCCGGCTTGAAGAGATTGCCATTGCCGATCACGTGATCGGCCTTGGCGAGCAGGGTTCCGATACCGCCAACCTCGATCGCGTATTCCGCGGTCGAGCCCAAAAAGATCCGGTTGCGGACAATTCCGTTCAACCGGCCGTTTCCCGGCGCGCCGAGGCTTAAGGATTCAGGACGCAGGCTGACCGAAACGGCTTCGCCCCGGCGCAGCGAAGTTCGTTTGCGCGCGGCAATGACGGTGCCGTCGGCAAGCGCCACCTCGACGAGGTTGCCCGAATGCCCGGCGACCTTGCCGCTCAAGAGATTGGTCTTGCCGACGAAGTCCGCGACGAAGAGGTCGGCGGGCTCGTCATAGATTTCGCTCGGCTGCCCGAGCTGGACGATGCGCCCGCCATTCATGACACAGACGAAATCGCTCATCGACAGTGCTTCCTCCTGGTCGTGCGTGACAAGGACGAAGGTGATGCCGATCTCGCGCTGCAGGTTCTGCAACTCTATCTGCATGTCGGTGCGCAGCTTCTTGTCGAGTGCCGCCAGGGGCTCGTCGAGCAGCAGCACCGCCGGCTTGTTGACCAGCGCGCGCGCCAGGGCGACACGCTGCTGCTGGCCGCCGGAAAGCTCGTGGATCTTGCGGCGGCCGTATCCGGCAAGCCGCACCATGGCGAGCGCCTCGCCTGCCCTCAGGCCGATCTCCCGCGACGACAGCCGCGGCCTTGCCTGGCGCAGCCCGTAGGCGATGTTGTCCTCGACATCCAGATGCGGAAACAGCGCATATTGCTGGAACACCATGTTGACCGGCCGCCGGTAGGGCGGCGTGCCGGCCATGTCGCGGCCACGGATGAAGACCGCGCCTTCGCTTGGTTGTTCGAAGCCGCCGATCATGCGCAGGCAGGTCGTCTTGCCGCAGCCGGACGGCCCGAGCAAGGCGACAAAGGCAGACGGCGGAATGGCAAGATCGATGCCGCTGACCGCAGTCACGCTGCCGTAGCGTTTGGTGACCCCGCGAAACTCGATATCTGGCACTGCGGTCAAAGCTGCGGGCTCCAGCGAAGGCGATTTTCAAGACGCTATCAGAGCCAACGGTGACTAGTATATACCTCGCAGGTGGTATATTTGGTCTATTTTCTCGTTTAAAGGGGTATAAATTGAGCGTATCGCGTAGCGACGAATACAATCAGCTCGCTACGCTCATCGCCGCGACACGGGAGACGAGCGGCGAGCTTTTCGGCAAGGCGATGGTCGCCTGGCTCCGGCAGCATGTCAGCTTCGATCACTGTGTCATCTTCGGCTATCGCGGCGCCGCGCGCCCGCCGCTGCTGTTCGAGACGTTCTCGCCAACCGAAAGCCACGTCTTCGTCGCGCTCTATCAGGAGGGGCCTTATCTGCTCGACCCGTTCCACCACGCGGCGGTCGAGCGCAAGGAAGGTTTTTGGCGCATGCGCGAGCTGGCGCCGGACCGCTTTTATGCCAGCGAATATTACCGCTCCTACTATAGCCAGACCAAGCTGGCCGAAGAGGTCGGCTTCTTCGTGCCGCTGCCGGGAAAGGACGCGCTGGTGGTCTCGCTGATGCGACTGCGCGCTTCGGGACCCTTTGGAACCGCCGATGCCAGGTTGCTGCGCGACATGGCGCCGGCGGTGATCAGCTTCGTCAGGCTGCGCTGGCCGGCCCTTCCGGCCGACGAACCGGCAGAGACGAAGCAGGGCGAGGCGATTGCGCCGGTCAACGAGTTCGAACGTGCTCATATCTGGAAGAGCCTTTCGCTCACACCGCGCGAAAAGCATGTCGTCGATCTGGTGCTTCAGGGCCATTCGACGGAATCGATAGCCAGGGCGATGCGCATCGTACCGGGAACCGTAAAGGTCCACCGCCGCAACATCTATCGCAAGCTCAGGATCAAATCGCAGGCTGGTCTTTTCGCGCGTTTTGTCGAGATCATGGACGCGCGGATTCGGTAGTCCACGATTTTCGAAAATGGCCTCGCTGTTTAGCTGGCGACGCCTTCCCAGGCGCCGGTTTCAGCCATCTGCCTGAGCAGGGGCGCCGGCTTAAAAACACCCTTGCCGGTCCGCTCGTGCCAGTGGTCCAGCCGTTCGATGATCTTGTCGACCCCTTCGAGGCCGGCCCAGAACATCGGGCCGCCCTTGCCCACCGGAAAGCCGTAGCCGTTGACCCAGACGACGTCGATGTCGGAGGCGCGGGCAGCTATCCCTTCCTCGAGAATCTTCGCCCCCTCATTGATCATCGGATAGAGCGTCCGCTCGATGATCTCGTCAGCGCCGATCGCGCGCGGCGCGATGCCCTTCTCGGCAGCCTTGTCGCGGATCAGCGCTTCGATTTCGGGGTTGGGAGCCGGGGTGCGTGAGCCTTTCTCGTAGCGATAGAAGCCGCTGCCGGTCTTCTGGCCGAAATGCCCCCGTTCACACAACGTGTCGGCGATTATTGCCGTCAGGCCGCGCGCCTTGCGGTTGCGCCAGCCTATGTCGAGGCCTGCGAGATCGCCCATCTGGAACGGCCCCATCGGCCAGCCGAAATCGGTGAACACCCGGTCGATCTGCTGTGGCGTTGCACCTTCGAGCAACAGCGCCTCGGATTCCGCCCCGCGGGCGGCCAGCATTCGGTTGCCGACGAAACCATGACAGACGCCGACGACGACCGGCACTTTGCCGATCCGCCGCGCCAGCTCGACGATTGTCGCCAGTGCATCCGGCGCGGTCTTCTCGGCGCGCACGATTTCCAGGAGCTTCATGACGTTGGCCGGCGAAAAGAAATGCATGCCGACGACGTCCTGCGGACGCGACGTCGAAGCGGCGATTTCGTTGACGTCGAGATAGGAGGTGTTGGTGGCGAGGATCGCGCCTGATTTGGCCACCGCGTCGAGCCTGCCGAACACCTCCTTCTTGACAGCCATCTCCTCGAACACGGCCTCGACGATCAGGTCGCAATCGGCGAGATCGCCATAATCCGTTGTGCCCTTGAACAGGCCGAGCCGCTGACGCTTGGCCTCTCCGCTGAGCGAGCCGCGGCTGACCGACACGGCGTAGTTCTTGTCGATCATCGCCAGCCCGCGTTGCAGCGCTTCCTGCGTCGCCTCCAGCACGGTCACGGAAAAACCGCCATTGGCGAACGCCATGGCAATGCCGCCGCCCATGGTGCCGGCGCCGATAACGCCAACCCGCACGATCTTGCGCCGTAGGACGTCCTTGCCGGCAACCTTCGCCGCCTCGCGCTCGGCGAAGAACAGATGACGCTGCGCCCGCGACTGGTCGCCTGCAACCAGCTTGACGAACAGTTCGCGTTCCGCCGCCAGCGCTTCGTCAAAGCCGAGCGTGATGGCGTTGCGGACCGACTGCGCGCAGGCGATCGGCGCTTCGAGGCCGCGCGCCTTTTTGGCAAGCTCCGCCGCTTGCCTGTCGAATTCAGGCAGTTCGGCCCGGTTGAGGCGATCATGGCGGTCGCGCACCGGCGTGAACGGTCCACCCTTGCCGGCCATTTCGCTAGCGAAACGAACCGTCTGCGCGCTCAGGGTACCATCGAAGACGCCGTCGACCAGCCCGGCGGCAAGCGCCTCGGCCGCATCCATCGGTGTTCCTGAAACGATCATGCTGAGCGCCTTCAGCGCGCCAACGAGGCGCGGCAGCCGAACCGTGCCGCCTCCGCCGGGCAGCAGGCCGAGCTTGACTTCTGGCAAGCCGAGCTTGGCTTGGCTGTCGGCAATGCGAAAATGGCAGCCGAGCGCCAGTTCCAGGCCGCCGCCGAGCGCGGTGCCGTGGATGGCGGCGACCGTCGGCTTGGCGATGGTTTCCAGCATGGCAATGATGGCGCGCAGATCCGGCTGCTGCACCGGCTTGCCGAACTCGGTGATGTCGGCGCCGGCGACGAAGGTCCGCCCGGCGCAAGCGATGGCGATGGCCGCGACATCAGGCTCGTCGCGCAAGGAGACAAGCGCCTGCATCAGCGGCTCGCGAACGTGGAAGCTCAGCGCGTTGACCGGCGGATTGTCGATGGTCACGACCGCGACGCCGCCATCCCTTGTAACGCTCACGAAATTGGACACGCAAATCTCTCGCAATGATGACGCCGACAATGCCGAGGGATTTACAGGGCTGATGCCTGGATGGGAACTGGATGTTTTCGCGAAAGACCGCCGCAGCGATCGTCATCCTGGGGCGGAGCAAGGAGCGAAGCGACGCGGCGCAGACCCCAGGATCCATGCCGTGACATCAGAGCGCCGCAGCAGTGCAGAGTCCGTACCCGCCGCAATCCTCGGCGAGGGTCACGGCATGGATCCTCGGGTCAAGCCCGAGGATGACGAAGGTATGGTCAGCGCAGCGCCTTCTGGCCGCCCGCGGCGGTAATGACACCGACGATGATCAGTCCGGTTAGCAGCAGCCGGACGCCGGCGCTGACGCCGAACGTATTGAGCATGGTCAAGAGCAGCACCAGGAACAGGGCCGCGCCCCAGACACCCGGCACATTGGCCTTGCCACCCGCCACCGACGTGCCGCCGATGACGACGACGGCGATCGAGGCCAGCAGATACTCGTTGCCGATATCGACATTGGCGCCGCGGAAATAGCCAGCAAGCAGCGCCCCGTCGAGGCCGCCAAGCGCGCCCGAGAGCGTGTAGGTGAGGAAGCGGATGCGGCCGACATTGATACCGGCCAGCCACGCGGCGCGGATGTTCTGGCCGATCGCCAGCACCGAGCGGCCATAGATCATGCGCTGCAGCGCGATGGCAGCGCCGATGGTGAACAGCACGGTGAGGATCGCCAGCACCGGAATGCCAAGAATCTGCCAGTTGGTGAAACTGGCGAAGCCCGGCGGCGGCTTGATCTGCAAGCCGCGGCCATAGCTGATGTCGATCGACTGGATGATGAAGCTCGCCGACAATGTGGCGATGATCGGCGGGATGCGCAGCGCCCAGATCAAGAGATAATTTGCGGCGCCGATCGCCATACCGCAGGCCACCGCCGCCAGGAGCCCGACGGCGATCATCTGGTCATTGCCGTCCATCACCTTCATGGCGACGGCGCTGGCGAGGCCGATATTGGCCGGCAGCGACAAATCCACATTGCCCGGTCCGAGCGTGATGACGAACATCTGGCCGACACCGACAATGACGGTGAAGACGGCGAGCGAAAGTGCCGCCGTGATCATGCCGCCGCCGCCGTATCCGCCGGTGAAGGCGATCGTCGCCAGCCAAACCAGCAGCGCGCCGATGAAGGACCAGATCCAGGGTTTGGCGAGCAGCAATCGCAACGAGGCCATCGCTCACCTCTCCCTGCGGCTGATCAGCACCCGGGCCGCCAGCACGATGATGAGGATGGCGCCATTGGCGGCAACCTGCCAATCGGGCGGGATGTGCATGAAGGTCAGCAGCGGCGAGGCGGCGAGCGCCAGCGTCAGCGCGCCGATCACCGCGCCGATCGGCGATACCCGGCCGCCGACAAATTCGCCGCCGCCGAGAATGACACCGGCGATCGAAAGCAGCGTATAACCATTGCCGATATTGGCATCGGCCGAGGTGGTGATGCCGATCAGGGCCATGCCGGACAACACGCCGAACAGGCCGGCCAGTGCGAACAGCACGATCTTGGTCTTGAGCAGCGACCAGCCGGCACGGCTTAGAGCCGCAGCATTGCCGCCCGATCCGCGCAGGATCACGCCATAGGAGGTGCGCATCAGCCCGAAATGGACGACCGCGGCGATCAGCAGTGCGGCAATGATCGGGAACGGAATGAAAGGCGGCTTGAAGGCCATGAGCGACATCAGCCAGTCCGGCGCTTTGCCGCCGGGCTTCGGCAGGATGAGGATGGCCAGACCCTGCCAGACAAAACTCATGCCGAGCGTCACGACGATTGAAGGCAAATTGCGCAGATGGATCAGCGCGCCGAGCAGTGCATAGACGCCGATCGAGCCGAGCAGGATCAAGACACCGACCAGCGGCGCGTCCTTCAGCCACGTCGCCGTGACGCAGCCGACGAAACCGACGAAGGTGCCGATCGACAGGTCCAGCTCGTTGCCGGCAATGACGAACATCTGCGCGATCGTCGCCAAGGCGATCGGGATCGCCAAATTGAGCATCAGGCTGAAGCCGAAATAGCTGATGGCGCGCGGGTTGAGCCAGGCGATCGCCAGCAGCACCAGCACCAGCGACATCGCAGGCAGCAGCCCGCGCAACAGGCGCGCCCGCGCCAGCGCGCCGCGCTCGGAAGAACTCTTGGGACCGGTCTCGACGGGTGCTGCCGTCATCTCAGGCCGCGTCGCCGAACGAGGACTGGATGATCTTTTCCTCCGTCAGCTCGTCACGACCAAGATTGGCGACGATCCGGCCGTTCTTGAAGACATAGATGCTGTGGCAATTGTCGAGCTCTTCGGTTTCCGTGGTGTACCAGAGGAAAGTGCGGCCGCGGCCAGCCTCTTCGCGCACAAGATCGTAAACCTCGAGCTTGGTGCCGATATCGACGCCGCGCATCGGGTCGTCCATCAGCACGATTTTCGCGTCGGAACCGAGCGCCCGGGCAAACAGGACCTTCTGCTGGTTGCCGCCGGACAGCGAGAAGATGTTGTTGTTCATGTCAGGGGTGCGGATGCCGATTTTCCTTTGCCAAAAGGTTGCGAGTTCGGCTTCGCGTTGCGGCGAGATCAGTAGACCATTGCGCAATCGCTTCAGCGAGCGGACGCCGATGTTTTGCGCAATCGACCATTGCGGAAAAATCCCGTCAGACTGGCGGTCGCCGGCCACCAGTGCCACCGGCGCGGTGACCTCGATGCCGGTTTTGCCGCGCGCCGCGGCGGCGAAGATCGCCAGCAGCAGGTCCGTCTGTCCATGGCCGGCCAGCCCGGCAAGGCCGATGATCTCGCCCGCATGCGCCACAAGCTCGTTGCCGTCCTCTTGCCGCGCTGGCCGGGCTCGGACCCGCAATGGCCCGGTCTCCGGCTTTTGGGTCGCGATTTTGGCGGCGATCTTCTCACGCGCTTCCGCTCCACCCATGGTCGTCACCAGCCTGTCGCGATCGAAAGCCTTCGCCGCATCTGACGCGACGACCTTGCCGTCGCGCATCACCACGATGCGGTCGGCATTCCCGAGCACCTCGCCCAGAACATGCGAGATCAGAATGCAGCTCTTGCCCCCGGCGACAAAGCGCCGGACGAAGGCCAGCAACTGGCCGGCCGTGTGTGCGTCGAGCGAGGATGTCGGCTCATCGAGGATGACCAGTTCGAGCGGATCCTGCGTCACCGTGAAGGCACGCGCCACCTCGACCATCTGCCGCCTGCCGATGGAAAGATCGCTGGCGATATTGGAGGCGGAGATGCTGTGGCCCGGGAATATCTCGTCGAGCTTGGCGGCGATGAGATCGGCCGCCTTGCGCCGCCAACCGAACCCGCGCAGCGTCGTGTGGTTGATGCGCGTGTTCTCGGCGACGCTGAGATTCGGGCACAGCGACAGCTCCTGGAACACGCAGCGTATGCCGAGCTGTTGGGCGCGCGCCACCGAATAATTGTTCTCGATGCCGCCACGCACCGCGATCCGCCCGCTGTCGGGCCCGAGCGTGCCCGCCACCATGTGCATGAGCGTCGACTTGCCTGCGCCATTGTGGCCGACGAGACCGACGCATTCGCCGGCACCAACGTGGAAGTCGACGCCGGCGAGCGCCCTGACCGCGCCGAAACGTTTTTCGGTGCCGTCCAGTCTGATGATGTCGATATTGGCGGCGCCGAAATGTTTTTCGGCGCCATCCAGTCTGACGATGTCTGCGTTACCTCTAGGCATCCCTAGCGACATCCGGTTGGCGATGCAGCTGGCAACGTGCCACGCTCACTTGATGTTGGCTTTGATCGCCGCGATTGCGTCTTCTTGCGTGTATTCGTGACTGGCGACACCACCCTTGGGGATGTTCGGCAGCTCGGCCTCGAACGTATCCTGGGTGAAGGCGAGGTATGGCACCAAGAGATCATGTGGCACATCCGTGCGGCCGTCGAGCACCTGCTGCGCCACCCAGAAGGCCAGCGACGACACGCCCGGCGCGATGGACGCCGACCAGGTCTGGTAGCCGTCCTTGTCCTTCTGTTCCTTCCACCATTGCAGCTCATCCTGACGGTTGCCCATGATGATGGTCGGGCGCGGTTTGCCGGCGGCGGCGAAGGCTTGTGCCGCGCCATAGCCGTCGCCGCCCTGATCGACGACGCCGACGATTTCCGGCAGCGACGGCAGGATTGTCGCGACCGCCTTCTGTGCTGTGGTCTGATCCCAGTCGCCGGTCACCGAACCGACGATCTTGAACTCGGGATGAGCGGCGACGCCTTCCAGAATCCCGGCATGGATGGCGTCGTCGATCGACGTGCCGGCAAGGCCGCGGATTTCCAGCAGGTTGCCGCCCTCGGGATGGAACTTGGCCATCTGCTCGACTTCCTGCCTGCCCATGTCCTTGAAGTCGACGACCACGCGGTAAGCGCAGGGTTCGGTGACAATGCCGTCGAAGGAGACGACGACGATGCCGGCGTCGCAGGCCTGCTTGATGGCGCCGTTGAGCGCGTCCGGCGAGGCGGCGTTGATGACGATCGCGTCATAGCCTTGCAGGATCAGGTTCTGGACCTGGGCCGCCTGGGTCGGCACTTCCTTGTCGGCCGTCGTGAAGATGTCCGCCGCGGCGACCACCTTGTCTTCGACCGCCTTCTTGGTGACGATGCCGTAGCTGTCGAGCATCGCCTGGCGCCACGAATTGCCGGCATAATTGTTGGAGAAGGCGATCTTCTTGTCGCTGGTATCGGCAAGCGCGTTGCCTGACGCGAGCATCGCCGCAAGGGCACTCAAGACGAGTATCTTCTTCATGTGTTATCCTCCCATGGATTGCTGATCGTTGCTGGCTGCTGGTGGCTGTTATGACGACCCTCGTTTCAATATTGTCAGACAAATTTAGATGGGCGCACTTGTCAACAGCGATCGGTGACGGTTTGACGATCAACTTGCGGTGCAATGATTGAAAAGGCTTCGGCTCCTGGTCTAGGGGTGGGGCAGGAGACCGAAATCGAGATGGCAGCGACGCCGACTGATGCGCTGGGCGCACCCGGAATTCCGGCGCGCTGGACCTCGAGCGCCAAGAGCGGTGTCGGCACCGCGCTTTCTCCGGCCTGCCCTATCTGGTTCACGATCAGCCACGGCATCCTCAACGAGATCTACTATCCCCACTTGGACAGCGCCTGCACGCGCGACATGGGGTTGGTCGTCACGGGGCCGGGCGGCTATTTCTCGGAAGAGAAGCGCGATGCCGAACACAGCATCGAGCCGTTCGAGGACGGCGTGCCCGCCTACAGGCTGGTCAACACCGCCGCTGATGGCACCTACCGGATCGAAAAGCGGATCATCACGGATCCGGAACGTCTTGTTTTGCTGCAGGAAATCAGCTTCACGCTGCTGAGAAGCACAGTTGCCGACTACCGCATCTACGCACTGTTGTTGCCGCATCTGGTCAATGCCGGCATGGGCAACACCGCCTGGGTCGGCGACTACGAGGGAAAGCCTGTCCTGTTTGCGTCCGGGCGTCGCGTTTGCCTGGCGCTCACCTCGTCGCTGCCTTGGGGAGCATGCTCGGCCGGCTATGTCGGTGTCTCCGACGGCTGGCAGCAACTCCATCGTGACGGCCGGCTCGACCCGGCCTGCCGCAGGGCCGAGGACGGCAATGTCGCGCTGACCGGAGAGATCGGCTTTTCGGCTGTAAACCCAAAGGCCTTACTGGCGCTGGGTTTCGGAACGACGCCGCACGAGGCGGCGGAAAATGCCTCGGCCAGCCTGAAGCGGGGTTTTGAGCCCGCGGCCAAATCCTATGTCCGAAAATGGCGCAACTGGCAGGCTAGCTTGCTGCCGCTGGACCGGCATGTAGCAGGGATCAACAGCTATCGCGTCAGCACGGCGGTTCTGGCGACGCACCGGTCATCCGCGAAATCCGGTGCAGCCGTCGCCAGCCTGTCGATCCCATGGGGTTTCAGCATGGGCGACGACGATCTTGGCGGCTATCACCTGGTCTGGCCGCGCGATCTGGTCGAAACCGCGGGTGGCTTCCTGGCCGCCGGCGATCCGGCGCAAGCGCTTGAGATTCTCGCCTATCTCCGTTCCATCCAGCAGCCGGACGGTCATTGGCCGCAGAATGCCTGGCTCGACGGGTCAGCCTATTGGCCCGGCATTCAGATGGACGAATGCGCCTTTCCGCTGCTGCTCGCCGACGCGCTGCGCCGCGCTGGGCACCTGCCGCACGCCAAGCTGCTCGCCTTCATGCCGATGATCGAGCGCGCCGCTTCCTATGTCGTGCACAACGGTCCGGTCACCGGCGAGGACCGCTGGGAAGAGGACGCCGGCTACAGCCCGTTCACGCTCGCCGTCGAGATCGCAGCGCTGCTTGCGGCGGCCGACATGTTCGACGCTTGCGGCAAAGCAGAGCCGGCAAATTATCTGCGTGAGACCGCCGATGTCTGGAACGATCAGATCGAGCGCTCGACCTATGTCATCGGCACTTCACTCTGCGAAGAGGTCGGCGTCGCGGGCTATTACGTCCGCATCGCGCCGCCCGACACCGCCGGTGCGGCGTCACCGAAGGACGGCTACGTCCCAATCAAGAACCGGCCGCCTGGCGATAGCGACCGGCCGGCCGAGGCGATCGTCAGCCCGGATGCGCTGGCCCTCGTCCGCTTCGGCCTCAGGGCCGCCGACGATCCGCGCATCGCCGACACGGTCAAAGTCATCGATGCGCGGCTGCGCTGCCACCTGCCGCAAGGGCCGGTCTGGTATCGCTATACTGGCGACGGCTATGGCGAACACACCGACGGCACGCCCTTCGATGGAACCGGCCCGGGCCGGCCCAGGCCGCTGCTCACCGGCGAGCGCGCCCACTACGAGCTGGCGGCGGGGCACAAGGACAGAGCGGAAAGCCTGCTCCTGACGTTCGAGGGCTCGGCCGGGCCTGGCGGCCTGCTGCCCGAGCAGGTCTGGGACGGTCCTGACATGCCGGAAAGGGAATTGCGGCACGGCCGACCATCGGGCAGCGCCATGCCGCTGGTCTGGGCGCATTCGGAGCACATCAAGCTGCTGCGTTCGCTCAGTGACGGCGCCGTCTTCGACATGCCGCCGCAAGGGGTGAAGCGCTACATCGAGGACAGGACCGTGGCGCCGCGCCGGATATGGCGCTTCAACCACAAGGCCCGCACCATGCTCGCCGGCAAGATGCTGCGCGTCGAACTGCTGGCCCGGGCGGTGGTGCATTGGAGCAGCGACGGTTGGGCGACCGTCCATGACGCCGAGACGACCGAGAATGCCTTCGGCATCCATCTCACGGACCTGCCCGTTGCCGATGTTCCGCCGGGCAATACGATCATCTTTACTTTTTTCTGGTCCGATGCCGGCCGTTGGGAGAATGTCGACTTTTCCATTGGTATCGACAAGCTGGACAACCAGTAGGTCTTCTATCCCTCAAGAATCAGGACGAGAAACATGCAGATCGGAATGATGGGACTGGGCAGGATGGGCGCCAATATGGTGCGGCGCCTGCTGCGCGATGGTCACGAATGCGTCGTCTACGACATCAACCCGGCCAGCGTCGCAGCCCTTGTGACGGCTGGCGCGATCGGAGCGGCTTCGATGGAGGAGTTCGTCGGCAAGCTGACCAAGCCGCGCAGCGCCTGGCTGATGCTGCCGGCGGCGATCACCAGCCGGATCGTCGATCAGGTGGCCGCGCTGATGGAGCCGGGCGATATCATCATCGACGGCGGCAATTCCTATTATCACGAGGCTGTCGACCATGCAGCGCGCCTGGCATTGAAAGACCTGAGCTATGTCGATGTCGGCACCAGCGGCGGTGTCTGGGGCCTCGAGCGCGGCTATTGCCTGATGATCGGCGGCCCTGACAGCGCGGTCCAGCATCTCGATCCGGTCTTCGCCACCCTGGCGCCGGGCGCCGACACCGGAGGGCCCGCCCCCGGCAAGGATGCAGGAACCGCCCCCTTCGGCTATCTCCACTGCGGACCAAGCGGCGCCGGCCATTTCGTCAAGATGGTCCACAACGGCATCGAGTACGGCGTCATGGCCGCCTATGCCGAAGGCATGAACATCCTGAAATCGGCAAATGCGGGCAAAAGACAGCGGACGGCCGACGCTGAAACCAGTCCATTGGAAAACCCGCAATACTACCAGTTCGACATCGATATCGCCCAGGTTGCCGAGGTCTGGCGGCATGGCAGCGTCATCGGCTCCTGGCTGCTCGACCTGACGGCGGGCGTGTTGAAGGCCGATTCGGGGCTGACGCAGTTCGGCGGACGGGTTTCGGATTCCGGCGAGGGCCGCTGGACGCTGAAGGCGGCGATCGACACCGGCGTGCCGGCGCCGGTTCTGTCCTCGGCCCTGTTCGACCGATTCTCCTCGCAAGGCGAATCCGAATTCGCCGACAAGCTGCTGTCCGCCATGCGCTATGCCTTCGGCGGCCATGTCGAAAAGCCGAAGACCGGCTCGTGACAGGGAAGATACGCTCATGAACCAGGAACGGTCCGACACGCTGGTGCTTTTCGGGGCGACCGGCGATCTCGCCCACAAGAAGATCTTCCCGGCACTTTACACCATGGTCGCCAAGGGAGCGCTGACCGAGCCGGTGATCGGCGTCGCTTTCGACGCCTGGGACGTGAAGCAGTTGCAGGCGCGCGCCCACGACGGCATCGTCAAGGCCATCGGCAAGGTCGACGAGAAAATCTTTGCGAAACTAGCCTCGCTGCTTCGCTATGTCAGCGGCGACTACCGTAGCGCCGCGACATTCGAGAAGCTGAAAAGCGCTCTGGGAACCGCACAGCACCCGCTGCACTATCTGGCGGTGCCGCCGACCATGTTCGAGACGGTCATCCAGGGGCTGGAACAGTCGAGCGCGGCCCAGGGCGCACGGCTGATGGTGGAAAAGCCTTTCGGCCACGATCTGCAATCGGCGCGCTGGCTGAACCGGGTCCTGCACCTGGTGTTCGACGAAAAGTCGATCTTCCGCATCGACCACTACCTTGGCAAGGAAGCGATCCAGAACCTGCTCTATTTCCGCTTCGCCAATTCCTTTCTCGAGCCGATCTGGAACCGCAATTTCGTCGAGAGCGTGCAGATCACCATGGCCGAGGATTTCGGCGTCGAAGGCCGCGGCCGCTTCTACGACGAGGTCGGCTGCATCCGCGACGTCATCGAGAACCATCTGCTCAACATCCTGCTGCTGCTTGCCATGGAGCCGCCCGTCGGCCGCTCGGCCGACGATCTGATCGACGAGAAGGTGCAGGTGCTGCGGGCGATACGGACGCTGAGCAAAGACGATGTCGTGCGCGGCCAATTCAAGGGCTATCTCAGCGAGCCGGGCGTGGCGCCGAACTCGCCGGTCGAGACCTTTGCAGCGGTGCGTTTTTCCGTCGACACCTGGCGCTGGCAGGGCGTGCCTTTCTTCATTCGCGCCGGCAAATCAATGCCGGTGCACGCCACCGAGGTCATTGTCCGGCTGAAGCGGCCGCCGCTTAATGTCTTCGACCCGATCAAGCCCGACGACGCCAACTACGTGCGCTTCCGCATCGACCCACAGGTGGCGATCTCGGTCGGCGCCCAGCGCAAGGCCCCTGGCGACGACATGATCGGCGAGCAGGTCGAACTCACCGCACTCGACGACACCAAGGGCGACATGCCGCCCTATGAGCGGCTGATCGGCGACGCCATGAACGGCAACGGTCAGTTGTTCACCCGCCAGGATGCCAGCGAACTCGCTTGGCGGATCGTCGGCCCGGTGCTTGGCGACACCACGCCGCCTCACCTTTACGAGCCTGGGACATGGGGCCCGGCCGATGCGATGGCCGGGTTCGGACCGCCGAACGGCTGGATCAATCCGGCGAAATAAGCTCAAGAGGCGACACAATGGCCAAAGCAGCGAAAAAGCCGGCACCGGACAGCGAAAGCATAGTGCTTGCGATCGATGTTGGCGGCTCCCATGTCAAGATCCTCACCAGCGCCGGCGGCGAGGAGCGTAGAGCCGATTCCGGACCCGGCCTGACGCCGCAGCAGATGATCGCGGCCGTGCAGACGCTCACCGATGGCTTGCCCTACGACGTCGTCTCGATGGGTTATCCCGGCCCGGTGCACCACAACAGGCCGCTGACCGACCCCGCCAATCTCGGCAAGGGTTGGGTCGGATGCGACTTCGCAGCGCAGTTCGGCAAGCCGGTGAAGATGGTCAATGACGCGCTGATGCAGGCCATCGGCAGCTACGAGGGCGGGCGCATGCTGTTTCTGGGTCTGGGGACGGGCCTGGGTGCTGCGATGATTGTCGACAATGTCGCCCAGCCAATGGAACTCGCGCATCTTCCCTACAAGAAGGGCGGCAGCTTCGAGGATTATGTCGGCGAACGCGGCCTGGAAAAGCGCGGCAAGAAGAAATGGCGCAAACACGTCTTTGACGTCGTCGAGCGGCTGCGCGCCGCCATGCAGCCTGACTATGTGGTCATCGGCGGCGGCAATGTCGACAAACTAGACGAATTGCCTGCCGGTTGCAGGCGCGGTGACAACACACGCGCCTTCGAAGGTGGATTTCGACTGTGGCGCGACAAATCCTTGGTTGTGTGATATTATAGACGTTCGGGTTCAGACCTGTTGATCCGGCCCTGCCGTTAGTATTGTTGTTCAAAATAATGGGCGACGTGGTGCGGCGTCATTGCATTATGCAGATTTGCCGACTAGGAATTCTGCGACCCCCACGGACGGAGAAAATAGATTGACCGACGACAGCAACAAAGCCCGCAAGGACATCGACCTGCTCGAGCTGACCGCTCACATCGTGTCCGCTTACGTCGAGAAGAACCGCTTGCCGGCTTCCGGCCTCGGCGATCTCATCGCGAGCGTCAGCGCGTCGATAGGTGGGCTCGGACAGCCCGCCGCCCCGGTGGCAGCGCCGCTGATCCCCGCGGTCAATCCCAAGAAATCGGTGACGCCGGACTACATCATCTGCCTCGAAGACGGCAAGAAGTTCAAATCCCTGAAGCGCCATATCGGCGTTCATTTCGGGCTGACGCCGGATGCCTACCGCGCCAAATGGGGCTTGCCGGCCGACTATCCGATGGTTGCCCCCACCTATGCGGCCTCGCGCTCGCAACTGGCAAAGGCAATCGGTCTTGGCCGTAAGGCCGCCCCGCCGGCCCCGGTCAAGAAGACCAGGAAGCCCAAGGCCACGGTCTAGCAGGACGACATCAGGTCTGGTCGCTCCGCCCAGCGGCAACGCCACGGCGGGGCGCGAATTTGTTGATCCAGCGCCTGTTTTTGCCCGCGCCTGGCGCTGAACTGCGCTAGGCTTTCGCTGTCGGACCAGCGCCCTCGTGGAAGTGCCCCGCCGGCCGACTCTTTGCCACGGGGCCTAGATTCATGACATCACAATCCCATGCATCGCCCGACCGGCGCTATGCCGCCTTCCACCACAAACCGTTCCTGAGCTATTGGGCGGCGCGCTTCCTCTCCACGTTCGCCACCCAGATCGTATCAGTCGCCGTCGGCTGGCAGGTGTACGACCTGACCCGCGATCCATTCGATCTCGGCCTTGTCGGCATTGTCCAGTTCCTGCCTTCGCTGCTGCTGGTGCTGGTCACCGGGGTCGTCGCCGACCGTTTCGGCCGCCGCCTGATCATGGCGCTGACCGCACTGCTGGAGGCGATCTGCGCGTTGGCGCTGCTGCTGCTGACGCTGCGCGGCCTTAGCGGGCCGGGGTTGATCTTCGGCGTGCTCGCCATGTTCGGCGTCGCGCGCGCCTTCTTCGGACCGGCGGCAGCGTCGCTGTTCGCCAACCTCGTGCCGCCAGAGGATTTCGGCAATGCGATCGCCTGGAATTCGTCAGCCTGGCAGACGGCGACCATCGTCGGACCGGTCGCCGGCGGCCTGCTCTACGGGGTTTCGGCGGAAGCGGCATACGGCACCGCCGCCGTTCTGATGTTTGTCGCCGCAGTGCTGGTCGTCAGTATCCCGAAGCCTGCCCAGCGCAGCGAGACCGACAGGCCGACGATGCAGACCCTGTTTGCCGGCTTCGGCTACATCTGGAGCGAAAAGATCGTGCTCGGCGCCATTTCGCTCGATTTGTTCGCCGTGCTTTTGTCCGGCGCCACGGCACTGCTGCCGGTCTATGCGCGCGACATCCTCGAACTCGGCCCATGGGGCCTCGGACTGTTGCGCTCGGCGCCGGGCATTGGCGCCATCTGCGTTGCCATCTGGCTGGCCGGACATCCGATCCGCAACCATGCCGGCGTGGTCATGCTCGGCTTCGTCGCGCTGTTCGGCGCCTTTACCGTGCTGTTCGGCCTCTCCACCATCACCTGGCTGTCGATCGCAGCACTCGCCTTGCTCGGCGCCACCGATATGTTCAGCGTCTATATCCGCGAGACGCTGATCCAGCTGTGGACGCCGGACAAGGTGCGCGGCCGCGTCAACGCCGTCAATCAGGTTTTCGTCGGCGCCTCCAACGAGCTCGGTGAATTCCGCGCCGGCACCATGGCGGCATTGATTGGCACCGTTCCCGCGGTGGTGATCGGCGGCGTCGGGGCAGTCGTTGTCGCCGGGCTGTGGGCGGTGCTGTTCCCGCAATTGCGCAAGGTGCGCCACCTCAAGGGGCGAAACTGATCCGGCGCATATTGATCCAGGCGCGGGCCCGCAAACGCCGAACGAGCCCGCCACGTCTCAGCTCTCATCGACGCGGACGGATGCTATTCGGGGGTTGCAACGCGAATCGGGCGGGTGCCGATCTTTGCCCCTGTGACAGCATCCACGGCCACCGGCTCGATTTCTGCTCCTGTCTCTGCGTCGATGTATCGCGCCAAACTGCCTTCGCCACGGTACTGGCGTCCCCACGCACCCAGTAAGACGAGCACCGGCAAGAAATCGCGGCCGGCGGCTGTCAGCACATATTCATCGCGCGGAGGCCGCTCCGAGTAGCGCCGCTTTTCCAAAAGTCCCTCCTCCGTCAGCGTCGCCAGCCGCCGAGTCAGAATGGTGGGGGCGATGCCCAGACTTTTCCGGAATTCGTCGAAGCGGGTGAGGCCCAGGCTGGCGTCGCGAAGGATCAACATGCTCCACGAATCGCCGACGCAGGTGAGGCCGCGGGCGATCGGGCAAGAGGTATCGGAAAGATTTTTCATGTTCGTATCATTTTGATAGTGACTTCGTATCGAAATGATAGTAACATCCTTTTGAAATGCAATCCAGCACAAAGAAGGAGTGACTTCCATGAACAGGACCATTTTTGACGCCCCCCATCCAGAACGTAACCGTCAGCGCGTGCAATCGGCGCATCATGTCGCCGCGGCCCAGCCGAGATCGACATCATCCAAACGGAGCGTCGCGATGATCAACCTCATCGGTGGCGCGGCGGCATTCTTCCTGGCTGCGTCTCCATTGCACGCCGGTGAGCTGTCGGCCATGGCGGGGAGAGTATCCATCTCGGCGGTTTTCACGGCGTCTTGCACTACACCGACGAAAATGACGGCTATCGGGTGATCGCAACGATAGCGGATGGTGAGGCCGGGCTCCCGGTGCGCTTCTCGGCCACGCTCGCCGAAGGGCAGTCGACCACGATATCCGTGCCGGGCAAATTGGGCGAGCCTGAGCAAAGTCTTGAGCTGTCGCGCTCGGGCGACAAGCTTACCGTTACCGAGGTGGGGTCGACCTCCAACCAGACAACTGGGGCCATCGCCGAGTAATGCCCTCATCGGATCGCCGGAGCGTGCGCCATTTGTGCGCGCGACCGACGCCGGTAATCCAGAACAAAGAAAGAGTGATTTCCATGAACAAGACCAATCTAGGTGTCGCCCTGGTAACAGGTGCGTCCACCGGCATCGGGCACGCGACGGCCAAGGCCCTGCAGAACGCGGGCTTTCGCGTGTTCGGAACCAGCCGTCGCGCGGTCGCTGCACGATCCGACGGCGTTACCATGCTGACCTGCGACGTCACCGACGACGCGTCGGTGGCGAAACTGGTCGATGACGTGCTGGCCGAAACCGGGCGTATCGACCTGCTCGTCAACAATGCCGGCGTCGGCCTGCTCGGCGGTGCAGAGGAGTCCTCGACCGTCCAGGCTCAGGCGCTGTTCGACGTGAATGTCTTCGGCGTCCTGCGCGTGACCAACGCGGTCCTGCCGATAATGCGCCGTCAAGGGACGGGCAGGATCGTCAATTTGAGTTCGGTACTGGGGTTAATCCCAGCACCGTATTCCGCGCTCTATGCGTCGACCAAACATGCCATCGAAGGTTATTCCGAATCGCTCGACCACGAACTGCGCCATTTCGGAATTCGCGTCGTGCTGGTCGAGCCCGCCTATACCCGCACGTCATTTGAAGAAAATCTCGCCAAGCCGGACCAGTTGCTTGATATCTATGATGCTGCGCGCGCTGGCATGGATGTGATCCTGCGCAAGGCGATGGAAACAGGCGATGCTCCCGAAATCGTAGCCGAGACGGTCTTGAAAGCAGCGACCGATTCCGTTCCGAGAAGGCGCTATGCGGCGGGAAAAATGGCGCGCCAGGTCAGTTTCCTGCGCCGTTTCGTCCCGGCATCCGCATTCGACAAAAGCCTGCGTAAGCAGAACGGGCTGCCGGTCTGACGTCGACGATGACATCATGCTCGGTCGAGCCGGCAGGCGTGGTCAGCGCGCGGGGCCCGCGCCCGGCACGCGCTAGATTAGCTCAACGCCGGTTTGCCGAAGATCGTCTGCAGGAATTCGCCGAGCCAGCGCTTCAGATGCATGTCCCAGATCAGCCGGCCGCCGAGATGATCGCGGCCCGGCTGCGCGCCCGGCAACTCGAAGCGATGCGCGCCGCGAACCACCCAGCGCTGCATCATCGCCCGGGTCAATTCGCCATGGAACTGGATGCCCCAGGCATTGTCGCCATAACGAAAGGCCTGGTTGGGATAGGTTTCGGCCGTCGCCAGCAGCGTCGCGTCCTTCGGCAGCGAAAAGCCCTCGCGGTGAAACTGGTAGACAATCTCAGGCCAGCGCATCAGCTTCTTGCCATCCTCCGTCGCTTTCAGCGGATACCAGCCGATCTCGACCAGCCCCTCGCCATGACCCTCGACCTTGCCGCCAAGATGTTTGACCAGCATCTGCGCGCCGAGGCAGATGCCGAGCAACGGCCGGTTCTCCCTGAGCGGAACTTTCAGCCAGTCGGTCTCGCGGCGGACGAACTCGTACTCGTCATTGGCGCTCATCGGTCCGCCGAACACCACGGTTCCGGCATGACCGTCCAGTGTGTCCGGTAAGGCATCGCCGAGCGGCGGGCAGCGGAGATCGAGGTCGAAGCCTTCTTCAATAAGCATGTGGCCGACGCGCCCGGGGCTCGAACTCTCCTGATGCAGCACGATCAGGATTTTTGGTCTCGGCCTCGGCGTGGATGGCATGGGCATCCTGTCTATTCGTCGCTCGACGTTCCAGTGGCGCCCGGCGCATTGGCTGCCGCCTTGCGGCGTGCCTCGACGCGATCGTGGCGTTCGACATCCATCAGCTCGGCGACCCGCCAGACGATATTGTCCTCGAGTTCGTGCAATTCGCCATCGGCATAGACGATTTCCCACATCAGGCCGATGAAGGCTTTTCGCGCGTCCGGATCGAGCTGACGCTTCAATATGCTGGTGAAGGCGTAGAGGTCGATCGCCTCATTGTCGGCCTTCTCGCCGGCAGCGGCAAGCGCGTCGAGTTCGTCGCCGCTGATCGAATAGCTTTCCCCCAGCACCGCCTTGAACCGCTCCCATTCGGCATCCTGACGCACGCCGTCGGCACTCATCACATGGTAGAGAAGGGCGGATGCGGCAACGCGCGGATCATCGGCGTTGTTGCGGGCGCTGCCAGCTGCCGGCAGGTCCTTCAGAAACGACAGAACGCGTTCGAACATGTGATTCCCACTTCCCATCGGCCAAAACTATCAAGCTCAGCTGAATCAAAACAATCGAAACTTGCGTGGTGATTTTTGGTCTTCGTCGTCCGGATCGACGCCGGGATCGTCGGGCAGCCGGGCCAGTTCCTCCGCCGGTTCGACAGCTTCGGCATCCGGCGGCACCCCGGCAAACGCCGTGGCGTTGACCGGTGCAACATCGTCTTCGCCACTTTCCGAGGCCGCCGCGGTGGTCGGTCTTTCGGCCGAACCAGAGGGGTTCAGCTCGATCACATTTTCTTTTGCCGGCTTGATTGGTGCCGCGATAGTCGGCACCGCGGCGTCCGGCGCGTCCTCATCACTGTCGATGAGCTGGCCGAGCCGCTCCATCGGCGCCCGCCACTCGAAGGCGTCGAGCTTGCCGGTGATCGGCGACGCCGGCGCCCAGCGTTCGGAGACGACGCCGTCGGCAACCCAGGCCGGATCGCGCGGTGCACGCACTGCCTTGGACAAAAGCTGCCGAACCTTGCCCTGATCGCCGGTCTCGGCCTCCTCGATGTCGGCCAGAAGCAGATAGGCGCCTTCGCGGCGATCCATGCGGATGGCTGCCTCAGCCTCCTGGCGGGCGGTCTTGTAATCCTGCGCGTCGAGCGCGGCGCGCGCCACCGACAGCGACGATTCGGCGTGGTTCTTCTTCATCTCCTGCAGCTTCTTCGCCCGGTTCAGGCGGTCGAGCACGGCATCGCCTGGCCGGGCGTGGGTGTAAAGCTCCGCGATCTCCGGATGCGGCTCGGCTTTCCACGCCGCTTCGAGGACCTTCGCGCCCTTGCGCACATCATTCTGTCTGAACAGCAGTTTGGCCGCGATCACCGCTGCCGGCGCGAAATCCGGCCGCAGCCGGTTGGCCTCCAGAGCAGCGGTTTTGGCGGCATTGGGATCGCTGTCGATCAGCGCCTGCGCCTTAGCAGTGAGCAGCACGGCGCGACGCCGGTTGGCGGCATCGCGTTCGATCTGGCGCGTCGATTTCTGCGCCTCGACCAGTTTCAGCGCGCCCTCCCAGTCGCCGCGCCCGGTAAGATCTTCCAGCGTCGATTCGGCGGCCCAGGCCAGCTGCGGCGCCATCACCGCGGCGCGGCCGGCATAGTGCCGCGCTGCGTTGCGATCGCCGAGGCGCTCGGCCTCGAGATAAAGCCCGCGCAGGCCGAGCAGCCGCATTTCGGGATCGTCGAGCATAGTCTCGAACTTTTCGCGGGCACCCTCATGGTCGCCTTCGAGCAGCGAAGCTTGCGCCTCGAGCAGATGGATCAGCGGCTCCTGGTCGGAGCGGATCAGCTTTGCCGCTTCCTTGATCTTCTTGCGGGCGAGCGCTCCGTCACCGGCGCCGGCCGCGATCATACCGGTCGACAGCGCCTGATAGCCGCGATCACGACGGCGCACACGGAAATAGCGCGAGATGGTGTAGGGGCTGTTCCACAGCGCCTTGAGCAGCCACCAGACGATCATCACCGCGGCAACCACGGTGACGACCGCTACCGCGGCCACCATCAGGCTGACCTGGTATTGATAGCCGCTGAAGGTGACGACCATTTCGCCCGGCCGGTCGGCCAGCCAGCCGAAACCCAGCGCGAGCGCGAAAACGACGGCGAGGAAAAGCAGAATGCGAATCATCGGGTTTCCCTCACGCCTTCATCGCACCTGATATCAGCGCGTCGACCTGCTTCTCGACCTCGATTCGCGCCTTCAGTTTGCCGGCAAAGTCGGCGCCGGCAGCCTTCACCGCTTCGGGCAGTGTATCGTATTCGCTGAGCGCCTTGGCGTAGTCGCCCTGGTTGACCGCCACCTCCATACGGGCGACGATTTCCGGCGCCCCGGCGCCTTCGACAGCACCGATCGGCCTGACCTTGACCAGTGATTCGGCGCTCGACAGCAGGTTTTGCAGGAAGCCGGCATTCTGGTCGACGGGCTCGGAGGCAGTGACCATGGCATTGGCGGCGGCAGGCATTTCGGCGGCGATCTCAGCCCGGGTCGAAACGCCCTTTTCGGCGTAGGGACGTAAGGTTGCGATCTTTGGCGCGCCCGGTGAAATCGCCGCAAAGGTTTCGAGTTCGGCGGCGAATGGCGCACCGCGATCGAGGGCTGCCTTCAGCGCCGAGGCGGCGATGGCGAGCGCAACCTTCGGCTGCCCGGCCTGTGCCTCGACCTTGCCGGAAAGCTGCGACACCGACTGTTCCAGCGCCGCAAGGCGGCCGTCCTGCGCCTTTGCCGTCTCACCGGCGGATTTCACCGCCGCGTCGAGCCCGGCCAGCTTTTCGTTGAGCGGGCCGAGATCGACCGGCGCCGTATTGCCGGCCTGGCCAAGGACAGCGACCGCCGTCTCGATCTGCCTGACCTTGTCGCCAAGGGCTGCAAGCCCGGCAGTGTCGCCTGCTCCGCCCTGCTCGACCGCCGATTTCAGCGCCGCGACATCCGTCCTGACCTGATCCAGCGCCGCCGACAGCCCGTCCACCTTGGCCGACGCATCATTGTTGCCGGCTGTGTCCTTGAGCCCGGCGATCTCGCTCTTCAACGCAGCGATTTCGCCATTGATGCTATCGAGCGACACGCCGCCCGAGGAGACATCGCCAGCCCCTGGCGCGCCGAGCAGGCCGGCAAACTGCAGCCCTCCGGCGGCGGCCAGCGCAATGACGCCGCCGATAATGCCGGCAGCGATGCCGTTGATGCCGCCACGCTTCGGCTGCGCTGCCATGTCTTCATTCCCTATCTGGGTTTCTTTCGGCGCTTCATCGGTCCCGCTGCTGGTCGCCGTCCCGCTGGTCCCCGTCCCGCTGGCCCCCGTCCCGCTGGCCCCTCTCCCGCTGGCTTTGGCGGATGCTTCGTCGAAGCTGTAGTCGAAGGCTCGGTTCGCGGACGCCTCCGCGCCGGCCGGATAGGTCGGTTTGGGTCCTTCAGGACCTTTGGCACCGCCCTCTGCCGGCTCTTCCGAGCCGGCCGGCGGGGCCGCGTCGGCATGTTCCCACGGCTCGATGTCGGTCTGATCGGCATGGACGGGTTCTTCAGGCGCCTCCGGCTGCGAAGCGTTCGCCGCTTCCTCCGCCTTCGCCTCGTCGGTCCGCCCGTTGGCGGCGTCCTCGTCGGCAACGCGCGACACGGCGCCGGGTTCGAGCTCGATGGTCACCGGCTCGCGACGGCTTTTCGAATGCCGCATCTTCGGCGTCTTGACCATGCTTGGGCTCCGCAAAATTCGCTTCGGGATGGTTTAGGAAGGGTCTAGCACATCACCAAGCGGTGAAAAGGGGCGGCGTGATGACGCCGTGGCTTCAAGGTCAGTTTTGGCAAAGCGCCGCAGGGGCCGTGTCTGCACTTCAGGGAGATCAGAAACAAAAAAACCCGCCTTGGCGGCGGGTCGTCGGCGCGAATGAGCACCATAAATAATTTTTAGCACAGCTGCCGGCACAAAGCAAGAACAAACATGCTGATCCAGGCAGTCGCCCCGGCACCGACGTCTGGGAGGGGCAGGCAGCAGCGGCAGGTGCCGGTCAGCGCCGCGCCCGCAAAAGTCGCAGCAGCGCGTCTTCGCTGGGCTCAGGCGCTATCCGGATCCTGTCGCCGGCGACATCGTCCAACGCTGCGGCAATGCGCCCCGACAAAGCGAAGAAAACTGTCCTGTCAAAAACGCCAAGCAGCGCCGGCCGGCCGGCCAGCGCCTGCATCGCTGTGGCCGCGTTGGCCGAATAGAGCAGCACCGCCTCGACCGGCAGGCCGAACAACCGCGCAAGGACGGCCTCGTCGGAATAGTCCAGCGCGACGGTGTCATAGGTCTCGACGGCGCGGACGTGAACGCCAGCCGCCTGCAGCCGCTGCTCGAAACCCGAAAACCGCACCCGCCCGCACAGATAGACGATGGTCTGTCCTGCGTAACCGCCGGCAAGCGAATCGGCCAGCGCCTCGGCGTCGCCTGGCCCTTCGCTGACAGACAGAACCCCTGCTGCACGAGCCGCTTCCGCTGTCCTTCTGCCGACGGCATGGCAGGGCAAGCCGGCGAGAGCTGCGATGATTTCCTTCGGCGCGTAGCGCACGGCATTGGCGCTGGTGACCGCGACCGCCGCTGCTGTATCGGCGACCCCGTCCGCATCGATCGGCAGAGCCACCGTCTCGGTCAGCGGCAGCAGGATCGGCTCAAACCCCTGGTCCTCAAGCCGCTGCGCCGTGCGCGAGGCGCCCGGTTCCGGCCTCGTCACCAGGACGCGACGCATATCAGGCCCAGCCGTCGAAGAATTTTTCGCCGGCCTTGGCCCGCACGGTCCTGGCGGCCTCCTCGCCGATGCGGGCGGCATCTTGGGCGGGGGCCTCCACCTTGACCTCATGGGACTGCGTACCGTCCGGCGAGATGATCAGACCGGCAAAGAAAACCGTTCCGCCCGATATCGCCGCATGGCCGGCGATCGGCGTGCGGCACGACCCGTCGAGCGCCGCCAGGAAGGCGCGTTCGCAGGCCAGCGCCTGCCCGGTCGGCAAATCATGGATTGCCGTCAGCATCCTTTCCATATCGAGGTCGCCGATGCGGCTTTCGATGCAGATCGCGCCTTGCCCCGGCGCCGGCGGAAAGGTGTCGAGCGGCATCAGGTCGGTGATGACATCTTCGAGCCCGAGCCGCTTCAGCCCGGCATAGGCGAGGATGGTGCCGTCGGCGACGCCCTCGTCGAGCTTGCGTAGCCGCGTCTGCACATTGCCGCGGAACATCACCACGTCGAGGTCCGGCCGCATCCGCTTTATCAGTGCCTGGCGCCGCAGCGACGATGAACCGACCTTCGCGCGGTGCGGCAATCCGGCGATTGTTTTGTCCGCCTTGCCGACGAAAGCGTCGCGCGCATCTTCGCGCGGCAGGAAGGCGGACAGTTCCAGCCCGTCGGGCAACACCGTCGGCATGTCCTTTGACGAATGCACGGCGATGTCGATGCGGCGCGCCAGCAGCGCTTCCTCGATCTCCTTGGTGAACAGGCCCTTGCCGCCGGCTTCCGACAGCGGCCGGTCCTGGATGCGGTCGCCGCTGGTCGAGATGACGACCACTTCGAACGCCTCGACCGGCATACCGTGCGCGGCCATCAGTCGCGCCTGCGTTTCATGCGCCTGGGCCAGCGCCAGCGGGCTGCCGCGTGTTCCGATTTTCAAGATTGTTTGCATGGCGCGCCGTCCGTGATAACCCCCGGCAGATTGAGGCCGTTTTCCGGGCTTCCTCCTAACGGGGAAAGACTGGTTGCACAATCTCTGGGGGATAGCGACGAATTGATCCGCGTTCTGGGCATTGAGACGAGTTGCGACGAGACCGCCGCCAGCGTGGTGGCGCTGGACGGCGGCGGCGCGCCGAAAATCCTGTCCGATATCGTGCTCAGCCAGATCGAGGAGCATGCCGCCTTCGGCGGCGTCGTCCCGGAAATCGCCGCGCGCGCCCATGTCGAGGCGCTGGACGGCATCATCGAGGCGGCGCTTGCCGATTCGGGCGTCGATCTCGCCGACATCGACGCAATTGCCGCGACAGCCGGGCCCGGCCTGGTCGGCGGGCTGATCGTCGGGCTGATGACGGCCAAGGCGATCGCCGCCGCGGCGAACAAGCCGCTGATCGCCATCAACCATCTCGAAGGCCACGCGCTGACCGCGCGGCTGACCGACAGGCTCGATTTTCCCTACCTGTTGCTGCTGGTGTCCGGCGGCCACACGCAGATCGTCGCGGTGCGTGGCGTTGGCGACTACCAGCGCTGGGCGACAACCATCGACGATGCGCTCGGCGAAGCCTTCGACAAGACGGCCAAGATGCTCGGCCTGCCCTATCCCGGCGGACCGAATGTCGAGAAGGCGGCGGCGACCGGCGACGCCACGCGCTTCGCCTTTCCGCGGCCAATGAAAGGCTCGGCGCAGCCCGACTTTTCTTTTTCCGGGCTGAAGACCGCCGTGCGCCAGGCAGCGACGGCCATTGCCCCTTTGAGCGACCAGGACGTCGCCGACATCTGCGCCTCGTTCCAGGCGGCAGTGGCGGATGCGCTGGACGATCGTGTTTCGAGGGCGCTGAACCGATTCCGTCAGGAGTTCCCGAGCGAACTGGACCCCGCGCTTGTTGTTGCCGGCGGTGTCGCCGCCAACCGGACGATCAAGACGACACTCGAAGCCCTATGCGAGAAAGCCGGCTTTGTTTTCGTCGCACCGCCGCTCAAACTCTGCACCGACAATGCGGCGATGATCGCCTGGGCCGGCATCGAACGGCTGCGCGCCGGCATCGCGGGTGAAAACACCGCCGGTTTCGTGCCGCGCTCGCGCTGGCCGCTGGACAGCATCTCTGCCCCGATGGTCGGCTCGGGCCGGCGCGGAGCCAAGGCATGACCGGTAGCGGGCACCAGGCGCCAAGCGGCTGGCGCATTGCCGTGCTCGGCGGCGGTGCCTGGGGCACGGCGCTGGCGCTGGCCATGCTGAGGGCCGGTCATTTCGTCCGCCTCTATGCCCGCGACCCGGAGACCGTCGCCGCGATCGACCGTGGCGAAAATCCGCGCTATCTGCCGGGCATCGCGCTCCAGCCCGGCATCGTGGCAACGAGCGACATCGAGGCCGCGCTCGACGGCGCCGACTGCGTTCTGGCGGTGGCGCCGGCGCAGTCGCTGCGCGCCATGCTCGCCACCGCGAAAGGCCCTATGCCGAACGGCGTCCCGCTGGTTCTCTGCGCCAAGGGCATCGAGCGCGACACCGGCGCGCTGCTGTCGAAGATCGCTAGAGAAATCCTGCCTGAAAATCCGGTTGCCGCCCTGTCAGGCCCGAGCTTTGCCACCGACGTCGCCAGGGGGCTGCCGACGGCCGTGGTGGTCGCCGCCCGCAGCGAGGATCTGGCGGCCGACCTGGCCGCTCGCTTCTCGGCGCAAAATCTGCGCTGCTATTCGAGCGACGATCTCATCGGCGTCGAGATCGGCGGCGCGCTGAAGAACGTCTTCGCCATTGCCGCCGGCGCCGTCACCGGCGCCGGGCTCGGCGCCAGCGCTCAGGCCGCCATGGTGACGCGCGGCTTCGTCGAATTGCGCCGCATCGGCGCTGCCTTCGGCGCCAGGCCGGAAACGCTGATGGGACTTTCCGGCCTCGGCGACCTTTTGCTCACCTGCTCGTCCGCCCAGTCGCGCAATTTCGCCTACGGGCTGGCGCTGGGACAAGGCAAGCCACTTGCCGGGCTGCCCTTGGCCGAAGGCGTGCCGACGGCGGCGATCGCCGCCCGCATTGCCGCCGAGCGCAAGATCGACGCGCCGATCATCACCGCCGTCGCCGCCATACTGGAGGGCACGATCACCATTCGCCAGGCTGTGTCGGCGCTGATGACAAGGCCGCTGAAGACCGAAACCGATGTTTAGAGCGACGTGTGTCCGCTTGGACGCACAAAGTACGCTCTAACACTTGAACCTGCGCATCTTGCTTTCCGAAAATCGATTCCGATTTTCGGGCCGATGCGATAAGTCTCGAACAATCCGGAGATGAAAAGATGCTGTTTGCGTTGATTTGCAAGGACAAGCCTGGAAACCTGCAGGTGCGGCTCGATACGCGGCCCGAGCATGTTGCCTTCCTGGAAGGATTGAACGGCGAGAAGAAGCTGGCTTTCGCCGGTCCGTTCCTCGACGCCGACGGCAAGCCGAACGGCAGCCTCGTCGTGGTCGAGGCGCCCGATCTGGCCGCAGCACAAGCACTGTCGGCGGCAGACCCCTACGCCAAAGCCGGGCTGTTCGAAAGCGTCGAAATCCGGCAATGGAATTGGACCTTCAACAAGCCGGCGAGCGCATGACCCCGAAAATCGGAATCGATTTTCGGAAAGGATCATGCGCAAAATCAAAGTGCTACATCGCCGCGCGTCTGAAAGACGCGCGGCGCTGTAGCTGATCGCTAGCCGCCAGGAGGAGCAAAAACAATGAACTATTGGCTGTTCAAATCGGAGCCGTCGGTCTTCTCCTTCGAAGCGCTGAAGGCGAAGGGCAAGGCCGGCACGCAATGGGACGGCGTGCGCAATTATGCGGCGCGCAACAACATGAAGGCGATGCAGATCGGCGATCTCGGCTTCTTCTACCATTCCAACGACGGGCTCGATGTGGTCGGCATCGTCGAGGTCTGCGCGCTGGCCCATCAGGACACGACATCAGACGATCCACGCTGGGAATGCGTCGATATCCGCGCCGTCAAGGATATGCCGAAGCCGGTGACGCTGGAACAGGTCAAGGCCAATCCCAAGCTTGCCGAGATGGCGCTGGTCCGGCTCGGACGGCTTTCCGTCCAGCCGGTGACGCCGGCCGAATGGAAAGAGGTCTGCCGCATGGGCGGCCTGACGCCGGCTCCGTGACGGCGCTGACGCCAAACAGCGCGAAAAACTTCATCCTCGACAACACGGCGCTGATGGCGCCGCCGCATGTGCCGGAGATCCTGCTGCATCTGGCCGACGAGGCGCACGACTTGTGGCAGCGGACCGAGGACGAACTGGCCGAAATCGGCCTGCCGCCGCCTTTCTGGGCCTTCGCCTGGGCCGGCGGCCAAGGCCTTGCCCGCTACATCCTCGACAATCCGTCTGATGTGCGCGGCAAGCGCGTGCTCGACTTTGCCTCCGGTTCCGGCCTTGTCGCCATTGCCGCGGCGAAGGCCGGCGCGGTAGAGGTGATCGCCGCCGACATCGACCCGTTCTGCGCGACCGCGATCCGTCTCAACGCCGAGGCCAATGATGCCGGGATAAAGTTCCTTGGCTCGGACTGCATCGGAACCGATGCTGGCTGGGATGTGGTTCTGGCCGGCGACGTCTTCTACGACAAATCCTTCGCCGACCGGATGATGCCATGGTTCGCGACGTTGAAGGCGCGCGGCGCCGACATTATCGTCGGCGATCCCGGCCGTTCCTATATGCCGCAAGCAGGGCTGGAGCCGCTTGCCGTCTATGAAGTGGCGGTAACCCGGGCGCTGGAAGACGCCTTGGTCAAGCGCACGACCGTCTGGCGGTTTGCTTGACGGCATCGCCGAACGGGCGTTCCATCACGCATCGATTTTGAGAATACGCATGTCGTTGTCCCAATGCCGTTGGGCACCCCCGGTTCGTGGCCCGGGGGCATGCTTTTGGGCGACATGCTTTCCGGGAGGGAAGCCATGGATTTTTCAGCAGTGAACTGGCTGGCGGTGATCGTCGCCGCCGTGGTGGCGTGGTTGTTCGGCGCTGCCTGGTACATGGGCTTGAGCAAGCCCTGGCTCAAGGCCGCCAAGCTTGACCCGGCGACATGAACAAATCGCCGTTGCCCTTCGTCGTCAGCTTCGTCGCGGAAATTGTCATGGCGCTCGTCATGTCCCTGATCATCGGAGCGATGACCGGCGGCGCACCGAGCCTCGTTGCCGGGCTCGTCTTCGGCTTCGTTCTCTGGCTGGGATTCGTCGCCACGACGCTATCCGTCAATCATCGCTACGAAGGGTTCGGCTGGGATCTGACCATCATAGACTGCGGCCACTGGCTCGGCGTGCTGCTGATCATCGGCGCGGTGATCGGCTGGTTCGGAGCAGATGTCGCGGGCTGACCCTGCCGCCACGAAATAGGTCGACGACCGCCGGCAGATCACTCAGAGCGACCTAAAGCTCATCCAGGCGTCGGGTCCGGCTGCGGGTTGTGAACTTCGTTCAGGAGCCAATCCCTGAACGCCACGATCCTGGCGTCGTTGGCCGATGCGATGGGATAGACCAGATGATAGGCGAAGTCGGGCGGAACCTTGATGCCAAGTTCGAAGGGCCGGATCAGCCGGCCCTCGGAAAGATCGTTCGCCACCATGGCAAAATCGGCGAGCGCGACGGCATTGCCGTCGAGCGCGGCCTGAACGGCGTCGGTCGAGGTGCCGAACACGATCGTCCGGCTGTCGTCGAAATCGTCGACGCCGGCTGCTGCCATCCACATCCGCCAGTTCGGCCAGGTCACGCCTTGTCGCGCCCACTCGATATGGGCGAGCGTATGATGGAAGAGATCGCGCGGCTCGCGCAGCGGCGGGCCGGAGGCCAGCAGGCCGGGGCTGCACACAGGGATGATGATGTTGTCGAACAGCCGGTGGGTGCAAAGGCCCGGATATTTTCCGGCGCCGAAACGGATGCCGACATCGACGTCGTCCAGGTCGAAATCGCGCAATTCGGAGGCAATGTCGAAGCGGAGCTCGATGCCCGGCCGCTGCTTGCGAAAATCATCGACGCGCCGCATCAGCCATTTTGTCGCGAACTGGGCGTCGAGGGTCACTTTCAGCAGCGCCGTTCCACGCGCCATCTTGTGCGCCCGTGAGACGGCTCGGCCAAGCAGGTCGAGCGCGTCGGTCGAGGCCTCGAACAGCACCGCGCCCGCCTCCGTCAGCCGGATCGTCCGGCTGGTGCGCGTGAACAGCACGATGCCGAGCTTATCCTCGATTTCCTTGATCTGGTGGCTGACCGCGGCCGGCGTCAGGCCGAGCTCGTCTGCGGCGCGGGTGAAATTGAGGTGCCGGGCCGCTGCTTCCAGCGTCCTCAGTGCACGGGTTCCAGGCAGCAGGCGCGCCATCACAGTAGGACGAGGAGAGGTCGGTCGAGCATTTTCCTATCCTCAAAGAAAACTTGAAGATGCTGAGAAAACTACTCGTTTCTCGTTTTAATTTCAATCCGGCATGATGGGGAAATCGAAATAACATCAAACCGGATTTGATATCCGGAGAAGCGGATTGCACCATGTCCCAGATAGTTATGACTCCTGCAGTCGCCCGGCCGGCCTGGTTGCGCGCGGTGCTTGACTGGTTTCGTCATGCGAAAGTTGCGGTCAACCTCCCGCATGAGAAGGTCGACGATCTTCCGGACCGCCAATTGCACGACATCGGCGCTGAACGCAAAGATGTCGCGCGCGCGATGGACCGGGAACTCGGCCGGTTAGGTCTTCTCGACATCGGCTGGCAGAGGCCGCGGCAGTAGGGCAGTAGGGAAAGCTAAGAGGCGCGCCTGCGCAATCCTGCTGACACTTTCTCACTCCCCTACTGCCTACTGCCCTACTGCCCTACTCCCCTACTCCCCTACCTCACCACCCTCATCACCGTGCGGTCCGACAGCAGCGGCAGCAGCCGGGCCATCGTGCGTGCCGTCACCGCGACGCAGCCTTGCGTCGGCGTGAAGCCGGGGCGCGCCAGATGAAAGAAGATGGCGCTGCCGCGCCCGCGGCGGCGCGGCGAAATGTTCCAGTCGAGCACCAGGCAGGCATCATAGAGCCGGTCGGTGCGCAGCATCCGTTCGTGGCTGGCGCCATAGGGAATCTTGACGGGACGGTTGTAGTTGCGGTCCTCAGGTACTTCGCACCAGCCGAGATCGGGACCGATCGGCGTCATCGCCAGCCGGGTTTTGCGGCCGCCGGAAAAATGATCGTTACGGAAATATCCCGACAGGATCCGCATCGACCCAAGCGGCGTGGCGCCATCGCCTTCGCGCTTGCCGGCCGATATGCCGCCGCGTCCCAGCGCACATGAAAACACCAGTTTGCTAGCCTGCAGGAGCCCCTGGCTGGCGTGGCCGGGCCTGGCGCGCACGGTGAGAACACGAAGCCCTTTTCGCAAAAATGCGCTCGCCTCATTGCACACGCGTTTTTTCTTGTATGATCGTGCCACGGAACAAATCATTGTGATCGGCTGTTGTGCCGGTCAGCTTCCGCATAAACAGGCAGCGGTCAACTGAATTTTCTTTTCAAAACAACGGATTGATCCATGACTTCACGCACCATTCTGATCGTCGATGACGATGACGACCTGCGCGGCACGCTCGTCGAGCAATTGTCTCTCTATGAGGAATTCGACGTCCTGCAGGAATCAACCGCCGCCAAAGGCGTCGCCACGGCCCGCGGCGGCCTCATCGATCTGCTCATCATGGATGTCGGCCTGCCCGACATGGATGGCCGCGAGGCGGTGAAGATACTGCGCAAGGGCGGCTACAAGTCGCCCATCATCATGCTGACGGGACACGACACCGATTCCGACACGATTCTCGGCCTCGAAGCCGGCGCCAACGACTATGTGGTCAAGCCGTTCCGCTTCGCGGTTCTCTTGGCCCGCATCCGTGCCCAGCTTCGCCAGCATGAGCAGAGCGAAGACGCCACCTTTTCGGTCGGCCCCTACACTTTCAAGCCCAGCCAGAAGCTTCTGATCGACCAGCGCGGCGCCAAGGTGCGGCTGACCGAAAAGGAAGCCTCGATCATCAAGTATCTCTATCGCGCCGACCAGAAGGTGGTGACGCGCGACGTGCTGCTCGAGGAAGTCTGGGGCTACAATTCCGGCGTCACCACGCACACGCTGGAAACCCATGTCTATCGGCTGCGCCAGAAGATCGAGCGCGATCCTTCCAATGCAGAAATTCTTGTGACAGAAAGCGGCGGCTACAAGCTGGTTCCTTAAACATTTAATCATTCAATGAGCGGTCGGGGCAGGGGCCGCTTTCGGGTACGATCCTGAGACTGGAGATGGTTCTGGATCGAACTCGCCGACGCATCGGACCAAAATCGGAATCGATTTTTGGAAAGCGTCGATTTCAAAGCGTAAGAGCGTCCTTTGCACGTCCAAAGGGAGGCTCGGCGCTGTAAGGGAGGGATTGGACTGGCCGTTCGGGGACATAGCTAGATGGCGTTGGATGACGACATCCGCATCCTGTCCACCGTGAGGCTCTTCGAGGGCTTCACGGAGGAACAGTTGCGTCTGCTCGCCTTTGGCGCGGAAACCACTAGGTTGCAGGCCGACCACAAGCTCTACCGCGAGGACGACGAGGCCGATTGCGCCTATATCGTCGTCAGCGGGCGCATCGTGCTCTATCGCGAGCAGGATGGCGCCCGCGTGCCGATCGGCACGGCCGGCCCCGGTACCATGTTGAGCGAACTGGCGCTGATCGCCGACACCAACCGGCTGACCAGCGCATCCGCCGAGATCGATTCGGAAGTGCTGCGGCTCAGCCGCAAGATGTTCCACCGCATCCTGGAGGAATATCCCGATATCGCGGTCCATCTGCACCAGCGCATCTCCGAGGATTTTCAGGAATTGATCCGGCGCGTCGAGAAACTGGCGCCGCGATTCGACAACTGAACCCGGATGCTTTCAACTCGCTCTCACAACTGACCGTGAAAGCCAATCGGATCAGGGCGGCAAGGGGCTGAGGTGTGTCGAGATTCAGATCAGGCCGAGCCGGAGTCGAAGCCGGGCGCGAAGCGACCAGAATGGTGGGGTCCGAGAACCGGAGCGGAGCGTACTTTTGGGTGAACACCGGAAGCGCAGGAGACCACCATTCGCAGGCCGGCCTCATCTGAATATCGATACACCTAATCCAGGTCGAACCGCGCTATGACCGGCACATGGTCCGACGGCCGTTCCCAGCCGCGCGCCGGTCGCAGGATCTCGTAGCCGGCAAAGCTCGGCACCAGATTTGGCGACGACCAGACATGGTCGAGCCGCCGGCCGCGATCCGACGCTTCCCAATCCTGCGCGCGATAGCTCCACCAGGTGTAGAGCTTCTGCTCATAAGGGACGTTGAGCCGCATCAGGTCGACCCAGTTGCCGGCGAGCCGCATCGTCTCGAAATTTTCCGTCTCGACCGGCGTATGGCTGACTACTTTCAAGAGCTGCTTGTGCGACCAGACATCGTGCTCGAGCGGCGCGATGTTGAGGTCGCCGACCAGGATCGAACCGGAGACTTCGTCGTGCTCGGCGCGGATGGCGTTCATCTCGGCGACGAAATCCAGCTTGTGCCTGAACTTGCAGTTGATCTCCGGATCGGGCTCGTCGCCGCCGGCCGGAACGTAGAAATTGTGCAGCAGGATCGCCTTGCCGCCGGCCTGCACGGTGACCGACAGATGCCGACAGTCCTCGATCTCGCAGAAGCGGCGCCTTTCGACCACTTCGATCGGCCGGCGCGCCACCGTCGCCACGCCGTGATAGCCCTTCTGGCCGTGGAAGGCGATGTACTCGTAGCCGAGCTTGCGAAAGGCCTTCTCGGGAAACAGCTCATCCGGAACTTTGGTTTCCTGCAGGCAGAGCACGTCCGGTACCTGTTCGACAAGCAGGCGTTCGACGATCGGCATCCGCAGGCGGACGGAATTGATGTTCCAGGTGGCGATGGAAAAGGGCATGTTTGGGATTCCGGGCAGCGCAAGGTCCGCCAGATGGCTCCGACGGGCTGGTGCCTTTTTGGCGAGGCAGTTCCGGAAACTACTGCCAGCCATACGCTTCAAAAACAAGCCGGCGCCTGGCCGGACCTGTTGATGTCATGGTCGACCTCGGCGCCGCCCCTCATCGCCCTGCCGGGCACTTCTCCCCGTATAGTGACGGGGAGAAGAGGCTGGCGGCAGCCTT
Organism: Mesorhizobium sp. M1312; assembly: GCF_040318115.1. Taxonomy (NCBI): domain Bacteria; kingdom Pseudomonadati; phylum Pseudomonadota; class Alphaproteobacteria; order Hyphomicrobiales; family Phyllobacteriaceae; genus Mesorhizobium; species Mesorhizobium sp. M1312. The sequence continues at coordinate 107,280 of NZ_JAMYLQ010000005.1, forward strand.
GGCGCTCGTTTTGCTACGCTGACAATTGGCGAAATCATGGATGAAGGAACCCTCTCCCCGTCACTATACGGGGAGAGGATGCCGGCAGGCAGGTGAGGGGCAGCACCGACGCCGGAAACCCTTCGACGGCGATGGAATGCTACCGAGACTTGGTGTTCAGTTCGCGGTTCGCCGTATAGTCGATGGCAAAGGTGTCGGGTGCGAAGCTCACGCCTTCCCTGACGTTGAAGATCATCACCGTCGTGTCCTTGCCTTGCGCATCGGTTATCGTCCACTGGCGCAATTCGTAGGTCTTCGGATCGAACATCATGGTGATCTTCGAACTGCCGAACACCGATTTGTCTGCGAGCTGAATGGTGGTGACGTCGTTCTCTTCCTTGACGCTTTTGACGCGGCCTCCGGAGAGGTCGATCTTGGTGTCGAGCAGCAGCTTGAGCGGCGTCTTCGACAGTGGGTAGAGATCGGACGTTTTCAGCCGCTTGTTGAGGATGACCACCGACTTGCCGTCGGAAATCACCCTGAAATTCGACGTCCCGTCATAGTTGAAGCGGATCTTGCCCGGCCGTTCCAGAAAGAACTTGCCGCCGGTCTGCTCGCCCTTGGGTCCGAACTGTACGAATTCGCCGGTCATCGATTTGACCGAGGAAAAATGGTCGGCGATCTTCTGCGCGGTGGGTGGCACCGCCGCTTGCGCCGACGCCAGCAACTGGACCCCGGGCACGACATTGATGGCCGCAGCACCGGCCAGGATCAGGCCGAGGCCAAGCAGCTGGCGGCGGGTCGGGGCAAAATCGCTGATCGTGGCGAAAGAAGAGTTTTTCATGCCGGTCACTCTCGTCTGGTTTATCTGTTGTCGCAGTGTTTGGCCCCCCAGTTGGGCTTAAGTTTGGCGGCGTAACAGCGCTTGGTCGTTGCAAACGCGCCAGAAGGTTCAAAGTTGCTGCGGTCGGGTTGCAGCGGCGAAAATCCTATCGGTTCGTGCCGGCGGATCAGAACTTGTCGTCCTCCGTCGGCACCAGAATCTCGCGTTTTCCGGCATGGTTGGCCGGGCCAACAATGCCTTCCTTTTCCATCTTCTCGATGATCGAGGCGGCGCGGTTGTAGCCGATGCCGAGCCGGCGCTGGATGTAGCTGGTCGAGGCCTTGCCGTCGCGCAGCACCACGGCAACCGCCTGGTCGTAGGGATCGTCGGAATCCTCGAAATTGCCGCCGCCACCCCCCGAGCCACCCTTGCCCGACGGCTCGTCGTCGTCCTCATCGTCATCCTCGGTAATGGCATCGAGATACTCCGGCACGCCCTGCAGCTTCAGATGCGCGACGATTTTCTCGACCTCGTCATCGGAAACGAAGGGGCCGTGTACGCGCTGGATGCGGCCACCGCCGGCCATGTAGAGCATGTCGCCCATGCCAAGCAGCTGTTCGGCGCCCTGCTCGCCCAGAATGGTGCGGCTGTCGATCTTCGACGTCACCTGGAAGGAGATGCGGGTCGGGAAGTTGGCCTTGATCGTGCCGGTGATGACGTCGACCGACGGTCGCTGCGTCGCCATGATGACGTGGATGCCGGCGGCACGCGCCATCTGCGCAAGGCGCTGCACCGCGCCTTCAATGTCCTTGCCGGCGACCATCATCAGATCGGCCATCTCGTCGATGATGACGACGATGTAGGGCATCGGCTCGAGATCGAGGTTTTCCGTCTCGTAGATTGCTTCGCCGGTCTGGCGGTCGAAGCCGGTCTGCACGGTGCGCGAGATTTTCTCGCCTTTCTTCTCCGCCTGCTGCACCCGCGCGTTGAAACCGTCGATGTTGCGGACGCCGACCTTGGACATCTTGCGGTAGCGGTCCTCCATCTCGCGCACGGTCCATTTCAGCGCGACCACCGCCTTCTTCGGGTCGGTGACGACAGGCGTCAGAAGATGCGGGATGCCGTCATAGACCGAGAGCTCCAGCATTTTCGGGTCGATCATGATCAGCCGGCAGTCCTGCGGCGTCAGCCGGTAGAGCAGCGACAGGATCATGGTGTTGATGGCGACCGACTTGCCCGAGCCGGTGGTGCCGGCGACCAGCACGTGCGGCATCTTGGCGATGTCGACGATGACCGCCTCGCCGTTGATGGTCTTGCCGAGGGCCAGCGCCAGCTTGGCCTTGGTGGTCTCGAAATCGCGGCTGGCCATGATCTCCCTGAGATAGACGGTCTCGCGCTTGGCGTTCGGCAGCTCGATGCCGATGGCGTTGCGGCCGGGCACCACGGCGACGCGGCAGGCGATCGCGCTCATCGAGCGGGCGATGTCGTCGGACAGGCCGATGACCCGCGACGATTTGATGCCGGGTGCCGGCTCCAGCTCGTAAAGCGTGACGACCGGGCCCGGGCGGACATGGATGATCTCGCCCTTGACGCCGAAATCCTCAAGCACGCCCTCGAGCAGACGGGCATTCTGCTCCAGCGCGTCCTTGGACAGGCTGGCGTCACGCACGACGTTCTTCGGTTCGGACAGGAAATGCAGCGACGGCATTTCGAATTGTTCGGAGCCGATCAGCGAAGTCTGAGCTTCGCGCTGGACACGGGCGCCCGGAACCGGCCGGGGCGCCGGCGCCGCGACGCGGGTGGCCGCATCGGAGCGGAACGGCTGCACCTTCGCATTGGGCGGAGTGCTGCGCTGGCCCACGGGCTCCGGCGCAAAGCCCATGTCGTCGTCATCATCAAAAACATCGGCGTCGTCGGGATCGAGCGAGGCGCTTCGGTCGTTCACCATGGCGGCGAAGAATTCCGGCTCGACGCGGGCGCGGCCATCGGCACTCATCCGCGCTTCCGCGAGTTCGGCCGATTCGACCCGCTCGGCAGCGCGCCGCCAGGCGCTGGCGCGCGGTTCCATCTCCGGTTCGAAATCGTCGCGCTCCCGGCGGCGCGCGGCGCGACGGCGGAGATAGGCGCGTAACGACAACCACCAATGCGTGATCGCGCCAAGCGCCAGAATGCCCTCGTCGCCCTCGTCCTCGTCATTGTCGAAAAGCAGGTCGTCCTGGTCCCGGGGATCGGGCGCGGCCGGCTGCTCCAGGACGGCGAAACCGTTCTGGCGTGCAATCAGCGCCGAGCCGTAGGCAAACAGCCACAGTGCCGGCGCGGCGAGAAGCACGGCGAGCACGCTGGCGATGAGACCGGTCGGGTAGCCGCCGACGACGAGGCCGGGAATCTTGAGCACCATGTCGCCGAACACGCCGCCGAGACCGGTCGGCAGCGGCCAGGTCTTGGGCGGCACCGCGCAGCCGGCGATGGCCGCGGCAAGCACCGCATAGCCAAACCAGGCGAGCCCGCGCTTCGGCAGCCTGTCGACGCCGCGCGCAGAGAACAGCAGAAATCCCCAGACCACCGCCGGCACCAGCGCCGCGACGGCAGCAAGGCCGAAGAACTGCATGGCAAGGTCGGAGAAGACAGCGCCCACATAGCCCATGGCGTTGGTGACGATGTTATCGGTGGCGTGGGAGAAGCTTGGGTCGGCGACGTTCCAGGTGGCGAGGCTGGCGATACCGAAGGCGACCAGCGCAAACAGGCCGGCGCCGACCAGCCGGCCGACCTGACGCCGCGCGAACGCCCGGATGCCCTGCCCCGTATCGGCCAGCGCGAGCGGTGCTGAAGCCCCTGAACGCATGCTCTTCCCCGTCTATCATTGCCCGGCCGATAGCGTGCGAGCAGCTCGGCAGATTCGGGCTCCAGACTATCGGCGGGAAGGTTAAGGCAGCATTAACTATAAGGGGTTGGGGGAAGTATCTTGCGGCGAGTATCTGGCTCGGCTATCTGCGCACAAAAAAGAGGCCCGGAACGGGTCCGGGCCTCAATGCGTGAGCCCTTTGCAGGAGCATCACGACGGGAGGGAGGATGCGGGACGGCCGAGGCCGCCCGGACAGGGCTTACGGGTGATAGGCCGCTTCGCCATGCGAGGTGAGGTCGAGCCCTTCACGCTCTGCATCGGCTGTCGGACGCAGGCCTACGATCATATCGACGATCTTGTAGAGGATGGCGCTGCCGATGCCCGACCACAGGACGGTTACCAGCACACCCTTGAACTGCGACCACAGCTGGGTGGCCGTGCCGGCATAGCCGGCGGCGAAGTCGGCTGTCGAATAATCGACGATGCCAGCGCCGCCGAGAGCGGGATTGACCAGGATGCCGGTGCCGAGCGCGCCGATGATACCGCCGATACAGTGGATGCCGAAGACATCGAGGCTGTCGTCGTAGCCGAACTTGTTCTTCACGACCGAGACGAAGAAGTAGCAGACGCAGGTGGCGACAATGCCGAGCACGATGACGCCCATCGGTCCGGCAAAGCCGGCAGCAGGCGTGACGGCGACAAGGCCGGTGACAGCGCCCGAAACCGCGCCAAGCATGGACGCCTTGCCGCGCAGCAGCGTTTCGAGCACGATCCAGGTCACTGCCGCCGCCGCCGTGGCGACGAAGGTGTTGACCATGGCCAGCACCGCGTAGGCGTTGGCTTCGAGGTTCGAGCCGGCGTTGAAGCCGAACCAGCCAACCCACAGCAGCGAAGCACCGACCATGGTCAGCGTCATCGAGTGCGGTGCCATGATGTCCTTGTTGTAGCCGATGCGCTTGCCGATCATGAGCGCGCCGACAAGGCCGGCGATGCCCGCATTGATGTGAACGACGGTGCCGCCGGCGAAGTCGATGGCGCCGAAGCCGAAGATGAGCCCCGACGGGTCGCTATAAGCGCTCGGGCCGCCCCAGAACCAGACCATATGCGCGATCGGGAAGTACACGAATGTGACCCAGAGGATGGTGAAAAGGATCACGGCCGAAAACTTGACGCGTTCGGCGAAGGCGCCGACGATCAGGGCCGGCGTGATGCAGGCGAAGCTCATCTGGAAGATGACGAACACCAGCTCGGGAATGGCGACCCCCTTGGTGAAGGTTTCCGACACCGTCGTCACGTCGACGCCGGCAAGAAACATCTTGGAAAGACCGCCGATGAAGGCATTGCCGGGGGTGAAGGCAAGGCTGTAGCCGTAGAAAACCCAGACGATCATGACCACGCTGGTGATGGTGAAGACCTGCATCAGCACCGACAGCATGTTCTTGGCGCGAACCAGGCCGCCGTAGAAAAGGGCAAGGCCTGGAATGGTCATCAACAGCACCAGGATGGTGGAAATCATCATCCACGTCGTGTCACCCTTGTCGACGGTAAAGGCCGGTGCCGCTGGCGCTGCCGGGGCGGCTGGCGCCGCTTCCTGCGCGAATGCGGCCACGGTGCCCAGTGCTGCGATAGCGAGCGAGCCCAGCAGCGCGGTGCGCGCCGCCGACTTCAAAGTAGAAGGAATATTCATTGAACTCTCCATTGGAATACGTGTCCGCAGCTCAAAGCGCGTCGGTGTCTGTTTCGCCGGTGCGAATGCGCACCGCCTGGTCGATGCCGAAAACGAAGATCTTGCCGTCGCCGATCTGACCGGTCTTGGCCGCCGCGGTGATGGCTTCGACGGCCTTGTCGACCATGTCCAGGGCGACCGCGACTTCGATCTTGATCTTCGGCAGGAAGCTGACCGCGTATTCCGCCCCGCGATAGATTTCCGTGTGTCCCTTCTGCCGCCCGTAGCCTTTGACTTCGGTGACGGTCAGGCCCTGAATGCCGACGGCGGTGAGCGCTTCGCGCACCTCGTCGAGCTTGAACGGCTTGATGATTGCCATCACGATTTTCATAAGGTTTCACCCTTTACTGTTGCGGGTCCCCGCGTTTGCACGACGTCGCCGATCCCGATGAGAGCCGGAGAGTGCCCGCTATGATTCAAGCTCCGTGCCAGTTGCCGAAGCAGGGTGTTAAGCTGCTGTTAAATAAGGAATTGGGGAAGGTTTGTCGGCTGACTGGTCATAGTCGCGGCAGCGCATCTGATTAAAAAATAGGCAATTTTGCAAAAATGCCTATTCGGCGGGCTGCCGCTTCAGCCTGATCAGGCCTTCCTGGGCAACCGAGGCGATCAACGTGCCGTCGCGGGCAAACAGCGACCCGCGAGTGAACCCCCGCGACCCTTGCGTCGACGGGCTGTCCTGCGTGTAGAGCATCCAGTCGTCGAGCGGATGGCTGCGGTGGAACCACATCGCGTGATCGAGGCTCGCCGCCTGGATGTCGCTATCGAAAATGGCGCGGCCATGCGCAAAGGTCGAGGTATCGAGCAGCGTCATGTCGGAAAGATACGCAAGCACTGCCGCCTGCGTGGCGCGATCGGCTGGAACCGGGCCGGTCGTGCGGATCCAGATGTTCTGCTTTGGCTCCAACTTTTCCCGGCTGGTGTAATGCTCCAGCATCACCGGCTTCATTTCGATCGGCCGGTCACGCTCCCAGTAGCGCCTGATGCCGTCAGGCACGGCCTCGCCGAACTTGCCGATCAGTTCGCGCTGCGACAGCAATGTGTCGGGCGCCGGCACGTCCTGCGGCATCGGCACCTGATGCTCGAGCCCGACCTCTTCCTGCTGGAACGAGGCTTCCAGCGAAAAGATCGCCTGGCCGTGCTGGACCGCCACGACACGGCGCGTGGTGAAGGAGCCGCCGTCACGGATGCGGTCGACCTGGTAGATGATCGGCACCTTGGTGTCGCCGGGCCGCATGAAATAGCCGTGCAGCGAATGCACCTGGCGTTCGGGCTCCACCGTTCGCTGGGCGGCGACCAGCGCCTGGGCGATGGTCTGGCCACCGAAGACACGCTGCCAGTCGAGTTTGGGGCTGCGACCACGGTACAGGTTGTGTTCCAGCTGCTCGAGGTCGAGAATGCCGAGAAGCTCGTCCATGGCCGCCGTCATGTTTCGCGCCCTCACCGCAAAAGTGTTATGGCGGTTTCCGACAGGAATGACGGGCAGTCAAGGCCGGATGGGAATTGGCCGGAAAGGAATTTGCCATGGTGGACCGCAAGGAGGATGCAAAAACCTCGCTCGATATTCTGGTCGCCGGCGCCGGCTATGTCGGGCTTGCCGCCGCCGTATCGCTGAAACAGACGCGGCCGAGCCTGGCGGTCGCTGTCGTCGACGCCGCGCCCGCCGGCGTCTGGCAAAAGGACGGCCGCGCCTCGGCCATCGCCGCTGCCGCTTGCCGCATGCTCGATCAGCTCGGCGTCTGGGCCGAAATCGCGCCCGAGGCGCAGGCGATCACCGAAATGATCGTCACCGATTCGCGCGCTTCCGATCCGGTGCGCCCGGTGTTTCTCACTTTCGATGGCGAGGTCGCGCCCGGCGAAGCCTTTGCCCATATGGTCGCCAACCGCGATTTGAATGGCGCTTTGCGCCGGCGCGCTGAAAAACTCGGCATCGACATCATCGAAGGCGTCGCCGTCAATGCCTTCGACGTGAATGGCGCCGGCATCACCGTGCATCTTGCCGACGGCGCCACGCTGAAGGCGCGGCTGCTGATCGCCGCCGACGGCGTCAACTCGAAGCTGCGCGACATGGCCGGCATCAAGACGGTGAAATGGGAGTACGGCCAGTCCGGCATCGTCTGCACCGTGGCGCATGAACGGCCGCACAACGGCCGCGCCGAAGAGCATTTTCTGCCAGCCGGCCCGTTCGCCACGCTGCCGCTCAAGCCTGACAAGGACGGCACCAACCGCTCCTCGATCGTCTGGGTCGAGCGGTCGGAAGATGCCGAAAAACTGGTCGACGGCGACGACCTCGTCTTCGAGCACGAGCTCGAACAGCGGTTTGGCCTGAAGCTCGGCGAAATACACGTCGCCGACAGGCCGCGCGCCTGGCCGCTCGGCCTGACGCTTGCCCGCGCCTTTGTCGCGCCGCGCATCGCACTCGCCGGCGACGCCGCCCACGGCATCCACCCGATCGCCGGTCAGGGCCTCAATCTCGGCTTCAAGGATGTGGCCGCACTGGCTGAAGTGGTGGTCGAGGCCGACCGGCTCGGCCAGGATATCGGTGCGCTCGACGTGCTCGAACGCTACCAGCAGTGGCGGCGCTTCGACACGCTGCAGATGGGCATCACCACCGATGTCCTGAACCGGCTGTTTTCCAACGACATCGGCCCGCTGCGCGCCGTCCGCGATATCGGCCTCGGCCTCGTCGAACGCCTGCCGCGGCTGAAGGATTTCTTCATCCGCCAGGCGTCCGGTCTGTCCGGCGACACACCGAAACTGCTCAAGGGCGAGGCGATCTGATCCGTTTCACGGCCATGCCCAACTTCGTCATCCTTGGGCGGAGTGACGCGAAGCGGAGCGAAGACCCAAGGATCCATGCCGTGACCTCAGCCGGAGAATACAGCGGAGCAGAATTCTGCACTGTCGCGACGCCTTAAGGTCACGGCATGCATCCTGGGGTCTGCGCGGCGTCGCTTCGCTCCTTGCTCCGCCCCAGGATGACGAAGCGATCCTTCCGTGTCAGGGAACTTAGTTGACCTCGAAGCCCAGCTTCTGGCGCAACCGCAGTATCCGCTGGTCGGATATCTTCAGGGGTTGCTCACCAGCCTGCGCCGCGCGGTTCACCATCTGCAGCAAATCGTTTCGCTCAGTCACATCCAGACGTTCGCGCAGGAACGGCGCCAGCTTGTCAATGACAATCGTGGCATCATCGATCTGTGACGCCGCCCATTTGGCGTAGACCACGGCCTCCTCGGTCTTCTTCTCGTCTGCAATCTCCGAAATCATCGACCGAATCGCGGCTTCGCGCTGCGGCAGGACAGGGCCGCTCTCAGAAACGATGGCGGTGATCAGCGTCGCGGCCGCCACGACCGGATCGTTGATCGCCGTCAGCGGTGAGAGCGCCGCCTGCTTGCGCAGTCTCTTGCGCCGAATGTTCCCCTGCACACGTCCGACGACGTCCGCGACCTCGCGCGCCGCATCGTTCATGGCCTTCATCCGATACCACCAGAACGCCGCCGCTCCCAACAGCCCTATTGCAGCAATCAATATATGCATGCCCGTGATCCCCAAACCGCAGCGACGATAGGAGAAGTGCTGCCCCGCTTCAACACGCAAAAGTTGCGCCCGCCGAAGAAATTCAGCCGGACGCAAAACAGAATAATCGCTAGGACCCCGGCACGTTGTAGATCGCCCTGACCTCGATCGTGCCGATTTCGGCCAGCGGGATGCCGCCGGCAATCTCCAGCGCCTCGTCGATATCCCCGGCCTCGATCATCACGAAGCCGAGCAATTGCTCCTTGGTCTCGGCGAAAGGGCCATCGGTGATCAGCCTCTTGCCCTTGCGCCGGCGCACGGTTTTCGAGGTCTTCACCGACTGCAGCGCCTGCGCGATGATCAGCCGACCGCTTTGCTCCACCGATTTGTCATAAGCCAGCGAGTCGGCGTCGAGCTTGGCCAGCCTCTCCGGGCTCATTGCATGAAGGTCTTTTTCCTCACCGTAGACCAGGCAAACGTATTTCATCTCTCATCTTCCTTGTTGGGACGAGCCGTTGGCAACCAACGTCTCAGCCGGGCTTTTGTCCGCCGCGTGATCGACAAGGGACACCGCAACCCCAATGATGGCAACCGCCGCAAGCAGTCGACCGAAACCGGAAGGTGGGCGATGCAACCAATCGGCTTCTTGTTCAGCCGCCTTTCGGCCGGTGTCTCTCCAGTGGGCAGAAAACAGATTGTTCATGCGATCCTCCATCCGGCCACGAAAACTGTGGCCGCCCGCAGGACGGCCGAGGCAGAGGGAAGTCGACATTTTTGCACGCGGATTTTTTTTAACGCCTGGTCATTGGCGCGAAAGCACGGGTGGCCTTCGTGCCCGCGCGCACTATAGTCGATCGGACGCCGATCACAGCCACCACAATCAAGGAGGAATTCATGGACCGCACCGCAAACGCCATCTGGCAGGGCAATCTGAAGGAGGGTAAGGGCACGCTCGACACCCAGAGCGGAACGCTGAAAGGCACGCCCTATTCGTTCAAGATGCGCTTCGAGGATGAAAGCGGCAAGTCCGGCACCAATCCGGAGGAACTGATCGCGGCGGCGCATGCCGGCTGCTTTGCCATGCAGCTTTCGCATGTCCTGGCCGAGAACGGCACCCCCGCCACCGAACTCGACGCCAAGGCCGTGGTGACGCTGGTTCCAGGCACCGGCATCACCGGCAGCGCGCTCACGCTGGTCGGCAAGGTGCCGGGTATCGACGCGGCGAAATTCCAGGAACTGGCCGAGCAGGCCAAGGCCGGGTGTCCGGTTTCGAAGGCGCTCGGCGCCATCAAGGTTTCGCTCGACGCCAAGCTCGGCTGAGAGAGCTTCCGCGTATAGCCGATTGCGACGTGGAGGCCATCAATTTTTGAAGCCGGCTCCGCCCCTCATTGCCCTGCCGGGCATTTCTCCCCGTATAGTGACGGGGAGAAAAAAGCCGGCCGCCGCCGCGGCACCCTTCCTGCAACGCGGATAATTGGCGAAAACTGTCGATGAGCGTCCCTCTCCCCGTCACTATACGGGGAGAGGTCGCCGGCAGGCGGGTGAGGGGCAGCGTCTACCGATCGAGAGTGACGGCGAACAAGGTTCCTGGAGAGCTGTCCTCTCGAAAGGTCGTTAGCTTCCCTCGCCGGTCAGCGCGTCGATGCGTGCGCGTAACTGTGCAAGCTCTTCCTCGAGAGCCTGCACGCGGGCTTCGAGGTCCGAGGCCGGCGAAGGCGATTGCGGTGGCGTTGCAGCCATTGGCGTCTGCACCGGTCCGCTCAAGAGGTGCACATAGCGGTCCTCACGCTGGCCGGGTCCACGATCGATCTGCTGAACGAGCGGCGGCTTGCGGCCGATCAACAGGTCGAGATTGCTGCGCAGCTCGTCGATGGAGGGCAACCGCGCCATGCGCTCAGCTCGCGCCAGCAGTTCATAGGCGGTTTGCGGACCGCGCAGCAACAGCAGGCCGAGCAGCGCAATCTGCGCCGAGGTCAGCGAAAAGCGCTGCGCGATGATATGCTCATAGCGCTCGACGCGCGAGGCAAAGACCTGCCTGACCAGACCCTTGTGCTCAAGTTGGCCAAGCGCTCGTCTGACCTCGGCAAGCTCGACCGACATCACCGGCTCGCGCGCCGTCTTCTGGTTCGCGGCGGCAAGTGCCGCATTGAGCGTCATCGGGTAGATGTCGGGCGTCAGTTCCTTCTTTTCGATCAGGCAACCGAGCACGCGCGCTTCGACGGGAGACAGGATGGGAAGGTCAGAGTCAGTCATAGGTCGGTTATCCTTTTGGAGCTGGCGGGACAGCGCCCCCCTCTGTCCTGCCGGACATCTCCCCCACCGGGGGGAGATTGGCGGCTTCAGCGCTCTGCTCACTCCGCAACGCCGACGATTGGCGAAAGCCGACCTGACGGCCGATTTCCCCCCTCGTGGGGAGATGTCCGGCAGGACAGAGGGGGCGCGAAGGATCGATCTCGACGGCACCCGTCCGCCGCTACACCCTTCTCTCCACCATCATCTTCTTGATCTCGGCGATCGCCTTGGCCGGATTGAGCCCCTTGGGGCAGGTCTGGGCGCAGTTCATGATGGTGTGGCAGCGATAGAGCCGGAACGGGTCTTCGAGATTGTCGAGCCGTTCGCCCGTGGCCTCGTCCCGGGAATCGATCAGCCAGCGATAGGCCTGCAACAGCGTCGCCGGGCCGAGATAGCGGTCGCCGTTCCACCAGTAACTCGGGCATGAGGTCGAGCAGCAGGCGCACAAGATGCATTCGTAGAGCCCGTCGAGCTTTTCGCGGTCCTCATGGCTCTGCAGCCATTCCTTAGCCGGCTCGGGCGACACCGTCTTCAGCCACGGCTCGATCGAGGCGTGCTGGGCGTAGAAATTGGTGAGGTCGGGCACCAGGTCCTTGACCACCGGCATATGCGGCAGCGGATAGATCTTGATCGCGCCGGAAATGTCGTCGCAGCCCTTGGTGCAGGCGAGCGTGTTGGAGCCGTCGATGTTCATGGCGCAGGAGCCACAAATGCCCTCGCGGCAGGAGCGGCGCAGCGTCAGCGTCGGGTCGATCTTGTTCTTGATGTAGAGCAGCGCATCAAGCACCATCGGCCCGCAATCGTCCATGTCGACGATATAGGTGTCCATGCGCGGATTCTCGTCATCGTCCGGCGACCAGCGGTAGATGCGGTATTCGCGCAGATTGGTGGCATTCTCCGGCTTCCGCCAGGTTTTCCCGGCCTTGATCTTCGAGTTTTTCGGGAGCGTCAGTTCGACCATTACCTCAGGCCCTTTCGGATGACGAGCTTCAGCCCGGACCAGATATCGTTCACGGCAGCGACCTTCACGTCGACAAGATCGAGCTTCAGCGCTTGCACGCGGATAATATCTTCGCTGACGTCGGTCGGCACCTTGGATGCCTTCTTGGGCCAGGAGACCCAGACCATGCCGTCGCTCTTGATTGCAGCTGCGACGCCGGCGAGGCGATCCTCGATCTCGGCGCGCTGTCGGGTGAAAGCGTGGACGGCGTCGTATTTCCGGACAGCACCTGAAATCTTTGGCCAGTCCGGCAGCCGATCGACATGGGCGAAGTCGACGGCACTGGCTAGGTCGTCGAGCTCAGCCGGCAAGGCAATGAAGGCGGCGGTCATCCCGTCCTTCAGGCCGAGCTTCGCCGGAAGGGGCGTGCCGGAATATCCTGCAACCGCCAGCGCCATCGTCAATACACCCTCGCCTTCGGCGCGATCTTGGCCAGGTTGATGCCGCCGTCTGCTTCCCTAAGCAGCGGTTCGGTGTGCACCGGCCGGTAGCTGAGCGACACCTCGCCGGTCTCGCTGAGCCGGGCCAGCGTGTGCTTGCGCCAGTTCGCATCGTCGCGCGCCGAAAAATCTTCCCGCGCATGCGCGCCGCGGCTCTCCTTGCGCGCCTCGGCGCCGTAGACGGTGGTGATGGCGTTGACCATCAGGTTTTCCAGCTCCAGCGTCTCGACCAGATCGGAGTTCCAGATCATCGAGCGGTCGAATACTTTTACATCCTTGAGCTCGCTCCAGATCTGCGAAATACGCTCGCAGCCGGTTTCCAGCGATTCCTGCGTGCGGAACACCGCCGCGTCGTCCTGCATCGCCTTCTGCATCTTTTCGCGCAGCACCGCAGTCGGCGTCGAGCCGTTGGCGTGGCGCAGCCGGTCGAAGCGGTCCATGATCTTCTCGACCGAGGCTTCGTTGGGCGACGGGATCGCGGCGTTGCGGTCGATCACCTGGCCGGCCCTGATCGCCGCCGCGCGGCCGAACACCACCAGATCGATCAGCGAGTTGGAGCCCAGCCGGTTGGCGCCATGGACGGAAGCGCAGCCGGCTTCGCCGACCGCCATCAGCCCGGGCGACACCTGGTCCGGGTTCAAGGCGCTGGGGTTGAGCACCTCGCCCCAGTAATTGGTCGGCACGCCGCCCATGTTGTAGTGGACCGTCGGCAGCACCGGGATCGGTTCTTTGGTCAGGTCGACGCCGGCAAAGATTTTTGCCGACTCCGAAATCCCCGGAAGTCGCTCGTGCAAAACGGCCGGATCGAGGTGGTCGAGGTGGAGAAAAATATGGTCCTTGTTTTTGCCGACGCCGCGCCCCTCGCGGATCTCCAGCGTCATGCAGCGCGAGACCACGTCGCGCGAGGCAAGGTCCTTGGCTGACGGCGCATAGCGCTCCATGAAGCGCTCGCCCTCGGAGTTGACGAGATAGCCACCCTCGCCGCGCGCACCCTCGGTGATCAGGCAGCCGGCGCCATAGATGCCGGTCGGGTGGAACTGCACGAACTCCATGTCCTGCAGCGGCAGCCCGGCCCGCGCCGCCATGCCGCCGCCGTCGCCGGTGCAGGTGTGCGCCGAGGTCGCCGAGAAATAGGCGCGGCCATAACCGCCCGTCGCCAGCACCACCATTTTTGCCGAGAAGCGGTGGATGGTGCCGTCGTCGAGATTCCAGGCGACGACGCCGGTGCAGGTGCCGTCCGACTCCATGATCAGGTCGAGCGCGAAATACTCGATGAAGAACTGCGCGTTGTTCTTCAGCGACTGGCCGTAGAGCGTGTGCAGGATGGCGTGGCCGGTGCGGTCGGCGGCTGCACAGGTGCGCTGCACCGGCGGGCCTTCGCCGAAATTCATCATGTGGCCGCCGAACGGCCGCTGGTAGATCTTGCCCTCTTCGGTGCGCGAGAACGGCACGCCGTAGTGCTCAAGCTCATAGACCGCGGCAGGTGCTTCGCGCACCAGATATTCCATGGCGTCGACGTCGCCGAGCCAGTCCGATCCCTTAACGGTGTCGTACATGTGCCACTGCCAGGAGTCGGGGCCCATATTGGACAGCGAGGCGGCGATGCCGCCCTGAGCGGCGACAGTGTGCGACCGCGTTGGGAAAACCTTGGTGATGCAGGCAGTGCGCAGGCCCTGTTCGGCCATGCCGAGCGTGGCGCGCAGGCCGGCGCCGCCGGCGCCGACGACTACCACGTCGAATTTGTGGTCGACATAGGTGTAGGCGGACGCCGTGTTGGCGTTTTTCGCGTCCTTGGCCAAAACTCACCCTCCAAATGCCAGTTTGAGCAGGGCGTAGATCGAGGCGACGCCGACCACTACGGGAAAGAACGTGTTGAGGGCGAGCAGCGCCAGCCTCATGCCCTCGCCATGAACATAGTCCTCGATGATAGCCTGCATGCCGAGCCGCATATGGTAGAGCCCGGACAAGAGCACCAGGGCCAAGACCAGCGCCACGAACGGGTTGGCAAGTGCGGCGCGCACTTCCGCATAGCCGGCGCCATTCAGCGCGATCAGAAAGCCGACGAAGAACAGGATCAGCGGGATGTTGGCGATCGCCGTCAGGCGCTGGCGCCAGAAATGCTCCGTACCCTCGCGGGCGGAGCCGAGGCCGCGGACTTTCGCCAGCGGCGTGCGCATGTCGGTGTTGCGGTGGCTCACGATCAAGCTCCCCGCGCCATGTAGCCGGCGATCCAGATCAGCAGCGTCAGTACAATCGAGCCGGCCAGCGTCGCCCAGGCGATCCTGGAGGCCGTGTCCTTCTCAAGACCGGCCCCGGTGTCCCAGATCAGATGGCGCACGCCGCCCAGCATGTGGTGCATCAGCGCCCAGGTATAGAAGAACAGCACCAGCCGCCCCAGCCACGAACCGAAGGCCCAGTTGACGGCATCGAAGGTGGATTGCGAGCTCGCCGCCGCCATCAGCCACAGCGCGACCAGCAGCGTGCCGAAATAAAGCGCCCCACCGGTGATGCGATGGATGATCGACATCGTCATCGTGATCGGCGGTCGATAGACAGTCAGATGCGGCGAAAGCGGCCGTTCACGTCTGGCAAATTCGCGGGTGGCTGGTGATTTGCTCATGGCTCCCCCAGTTCGGCGTCTCTGGAGCCCCAGGGGAAATGCGGCGTTACCGCTTCCGGTTGCGACTTCGGACAGCCGGTTTCTAATGCGCTTTTTGCACCGCGTCAAAGCCGGAAAATCGTTTCGAAAACGTAATTTAGTCTGACAAAAGGGCGGTGTTTCGCTTCAATCGATTAGGGCAGGAGCCAAAAGCCGGCGCAATGTCGCTGCAGTGCGGTATGTGGTTTCGGACGACGGCTTTGGGGCATGTTGAGATTCAGGTCAGGTCGTGGCGAAAACAGTGGTTCCGAGAACCGGAACGGAGCGTACTTTTGAGTACGTGAGTACCGGAAGCGCAGGAAACACGGTTTGCAGACCGGCCTCACCTGAATATCGGCATGCCCCTAGCGGGTGCAGGTCAGCGGCGTCCTCCCGCCCTTCATCACCAGCGCGTCGCGTCCGTCGATCACGATTGCGTCATGCGCCGCGCCGAAGCGGCTGCTTTGATTGGCGGGCGAGGCCGGCAGGTCCTCGCTGGCGCCGTCTGGGCCAAGCACCCGTACCGAAGTGCCGAGGTTTTCGATGGTGATCCTGGCGCCATCAGCGCAAGTGTAGGTCGCGGTGCGCGGCTGCGGTGAATCGGTCGCGGCGGCCGGCGCATTGGTCTGCGACACGCAGGCAACGGTGATCAGCAACGGTAAAAGCGCAAGCAGCACCCGAAAGGTCCGGCCAAACGCCATATGCTGCCCTCCCTACGCGTCAATCCAGCCGCGATGCTTGGCCAAGATCACCCGACGTCGCGCTTGGCGCCGGCCGCGATGGTGCGGGCAAGCATGGCCGAAAGATGGCCGCAGCCTTCCAAGGCGCCGGATATTAACCATGTTTGCCGAGACCTGGCTGCCAGCAGGCCTAGCCTCTTAACAAAGGTTAATAAAAGGTTAATTTATGATTCGAGGAAGACTCGCCTCTGACAAATGGGGGACGCCATGCGTTCGAATTCAGGTAGATCGCGCCTTCCGGCGCTCATCCTGGTGGCAGTGGCCATCGGCTTCGCAGCACCGGCACTTGCCGGGACGCGCGACCGCGTCTACGCCGATTCATTTGGCAATCTCGTCATCGAAAGCGCCGCCGGCTACAAGCGCATCCTCGTTGGCGAGGGCAACCTGGCCAAGGAACTGTCGGACTACACCGGCGCCGGCCAGCCCAAAATCTATGAAAACGACGCGGATGACGTCAGCAGCCGCGACTGCTACAGGCCGCCGGTTTTCGTGAAGGGCCGCAGTTATATGTACGGGCTTTCCGACGGCGAGATGCCCGAACTCAGCCCCTGCCGCTGATCTTCGGCCCGGCGTTGGCAACAGCCGTCTGCCGGGTGGCGATTGATCCTATCGAGATGCGCACGCAATCGCGTCCGCTGCCCTTCGCCTGATAGAGCGCTTCGTCGGCGCGCCGCAGCAGGTCGGAAAAGCCTTCGGCCGGGTGAAGCTCGGCAACGCCGAAGCTGGCGGTGCAACGGTGGTGCGCCGGCAGACAGTCTATCGGCAACGCCCCGAAAGCGCTGCGCGTTCCTTCGGCGAAGAGCCGCGCGGCGGCGAGGTTGGTTCCCGGCAGGATGATAGCGAATTCCTCACCGCCGATGCGGCCGGCGACGTGATGATCGGCGGCAGCATCACGCAGGAACCCAGCAAAGGCTTCGATGACCCGGTCGCCGGACGCGTGGCCGAAACTGTCGTTGATGCTCTTGAAATGATCGAGGTCGGCAATGACCAGGGCGACCGGAATACTCTTGCGCACGGCGTCACGCATCGCGAGCTCGGCATGACGTTCGAAGCCGCCGCGGTTGAGCAACCTCGATAGCGTGTCCGTCTCCGACTTCGACGTCGCCTCGGCGAGCACGTCGCGGACCAGGATGACCAGGATGAGAAGCGCGATTGTCAGGCCGAACACCGTGCCAAGCGATTGCGACACCAGAGCGTAGTTGCTGTGCAGATAGGCCTGCGGATTGACACCCCAGCCGCCCAATGCATGGGCGATGAACGGCTTGCTCACGAATTGCAGGGCGCTGGCCGCCAGAACGGCCATCAGCGCACGGTCGAGCCAGTCGCGTCTCTGCCTGGACGACCAGACGATGCCGACGCCGACGAACTGCATGGCCGCATAGGGAAGCTGGTAGGCCATCATGCGGGCAAGCGACTGGCGCGGCAGGTCCTGCACGAAATACACGGCCACGGTGGCCGCAAACAGGAAGACGAGCATCGGCGCCCAGCGCGGCGGCACGCCGTATTTATGGGCAAGCCCGCCATTGAACGCGATGGTGGCCCCCAGGAAAACGGCGAAACCCGCGACGACTGCCGGTCGCGCATTGTCGAAGACCGGAATGCTGAACTCGATGGCGAAATAGGCCATCCCGAGCAGATAACCGAAGACCAGCCAGCGCGCCGGCGCGCGCGCCACATCGTTGAACGAGATGGTCATGAAGGCAGCCGCCAGCAGGCCGGCGACGAGCAGGTTGATTGCAAGGATGAACTCTGCGCCGCCGCCCATGTGGTTTTTCGCACTCCCTGCACCAGCAAATCATGAACGGGCGAAAAAGACGTTAACGTGGGCCCGGAGCGGGATGATCAGCCGGCTTTGAGCGTTCCACAACGAGCACCGTTTCCGACCGTTCATGAGATAGCTGCACGCTGTCGCGGCCGTTCCGTTTGGCTTTGTAAAGCGCCTCGTCGGCGCGGCGCATCAGCGGCTCCAGCCCTTCCTCGCCGGTGCGGGCCGCCACGCCGAAGCTCGCGGTCACTCTTGTGCCGGACGGAAGCCCGTCTACGCTGCCCGCCGAATAGAGCGTGCGAATAGCTTCGGCAAACAGCCTTGCCGAGCCAAGGTCGCTCAGCGGCAAAAGCACTGCGAACTCCTCGCCACCTATGCGGCCGGCGACGCCGCTGGTGCCGGCAGCCGATAGAAGCTTGGCGGCGAAGTCGGCGATCACGCGATCGCCCGCTGCATGACCGTGCAGATCGTTGAGGGCCTTGAAATGATCGAGGTCGGCGAGCACCAGCGCGACCGGCAGTTTGGCGGTGGCGCAATGCTGCAGGACAAGCGTGGCGCGCTCCTCGAAGCCGCGGCGGTTGAGCAGGCCCGACAGCGGGTCGGTATACGCTTCGGCCTTCAGCGCTTTCATCACGTCGAGTGCAGCCGCGCAAAACAGGCAAAGCGCGATGAGCAACGACAGCAGCGCGTGCGACAGCAGCGCCGTCGTCCAGTAGGACGAGGCATAGAACCCGTCATAGCTCTGGTAAGGTCCATGCGCGATGACGATAACGAGGGTGCGCACGAAGAAGTTCAACCCGGAAAGCAGCGACAGCACGAACAGGATCATTTCCGTCGGGCCGTTGTCACGCACCCCGCGCAGTTCGGCGGCGACAACCAGGCTGAGGCCGCCGAAAGCGAAATTCATCGCCAGGATCCGCCAGGTGAGGTCCGGCTGGATGAACATGAACCAGCAAAAAGCGGCCAGGCCGCCGCTCGCCATGACGCCGATCGCGACAAAGGGCACGCGCCGTCCATAACGCGTCACGATCGCGCCGGCGAGACCACAGGCGGCGATGGTGAAGCAGAGGTTGGAGAGCAGCTTGGTCGGCGCCATACCGATGGGCAGCGTGAAATACTGCAACAGGAAACCGGCCGCCGAAAGCCAGTAGCTAGCGGCGAGCACGGCCAGATAGGGGCGGTGACGCTGATAGAACCACAGCACGAGAAACACCGCGCCGAGCGCAAGCGCGATCGTCGGGTTGAGCAACCCTATCAGCAGACCGGTGTCCAAAGGACCGTGACCCCCCACGCTTCCGTCAGGCAGACCTTAGAGCGGAAGCCCGAACAAGCGGTTAAGCAAAGTCGATATGCGCAAGGTCGCCCATGAAGCTGCTGCACGGAACTTGAAACCGCGGCCGGCGTTTTCCGGCAGCAACCAGGAGACACTTTCATGGCCGATACGATCATGCTGACCGACCACGAGGCAATTCGCTCATGGGCCGCGGCGCGCGCTGGATTTCCGGCAATCGTCGATGTGTCGCCCGAAGCAGGCACCCAAGCTATGCTGAGGCTGGTCTTCGGCCAGCATGCCTATCAGGACCTTGATGAGGCCGAACGCCCGGTCAACGCGGGCGGCTACGAACTGGTCGAATGGGACGAATGGTTCAAGCTGTTCGACGAACGGCAGCTGGCCCTGGTGGTCGCCGCGGAGCAACCCGGCCGGCGTGAACAATTCCATGAGATCGTGAGGCGCCCGGGGTGAAGAAAACCCGAACCGCATGCGGTTCGGGGTTCTCGCATATCGTATACGGACTGTGGCAGCCCTGAGTTATTTCCACTCACGGATGTCGACGAAATGGCCGGCGATCGCCGCTGCCGCCGCCATGGCCGGCGACACCAGATGGGTGCGGCCCTTGAAACCCTGACGGCCCTCGAAATTGCGATTCGAGGTCGAGGCGCAGCGCTCATGCGGCTTCAGCCGGTCGTCATTCATGGCAAGGCACATCGAGCAGCCCGGCTCGCGCCAGTCGAAGCCGGCGGCGATAAAGATCTTGTCGAGGCCTTCGGCCTCCGCCTGTTCCTTGACCAGGCCGGAGCCCGGCACGATCATCGCACTGACCCGCGGATTGACTTGTCTGCCCTCGATCACCTTGGCGGCGGCGCGCAGGTCCTCGATGCGGCCGTTGGTGCAGGAGCCGATGAAGACGCGGTCGAGCGCTATGTCGGTGATCTTGGTGCCCGGCTTCAGGCCCATATAGTCGAGCGCACGCTGCTTGGAGGTGCGCTTGTTCTCATCAGTGATATCATCGGGGTTCGGCACGATGCCCTGGACCGAGACGACGTCCTCGGGCGAAGAGCCCCAGGAGACGATCGGCGGCAATTTCGCCGCGTCGAGCACGACCATCTTGTCGAAATGCGCGCCTTCGTCGGACTGCAGCGTCTTCCAATAGGCGAGCGCGGCATCCCACGCCTCGCCCTTCGGCGCGCGCGGCTTGTCCTTGACATAGGCGAAGGTCGTCTCGTCAGGCGCGATCAGGCCGGCCCGGGCGCCGCCCTCGATCGACATGTTGCAGATGGTCATGCGGCCTTCCATGGACAGCGCGCGGATCGCCTCGCCGGCATATTCGATGACGTAGCCGGTGCCGCCGGCAGTGCCGATCTCGCCGATGATCGCCAATATGATGTCCTTGGCGGTGACGCCTTCCGGCAGTACGCCGTCGACGCGCACCAGCATGTTCTTGGCCTTGCGCTGGATCAGCGTCTGCGTGGCCAGCACATGCTCAACTTCGGACGTGCCGATGCCGTGCGCCAACGCGCCGAAAGCACCATGCGTCGAGGTGTGGCTGTCACCGCAGACGATGGTCATGCCGGGCAGCGTAAAGCCCTGCTCGGGACCGATGATGTGGACGATGCCCTGGCGGATATCCTTCTCGGAATAATATTCGACGCCAAAATCCTTAGCGTTCTTGGCCAGCGCCTCGACCTGGATGCGGCTTTCCTCGTTCTTGATGCCGAACTTGCGCTCGGGCGAGGTCGACACATTGTGGTCGACCACGGCCAGTGTCTTTTCCGGATGCCGAACCTTTCTGCCGGTCATGCGCAGGCCTTCGAAGGCCTGCGGGCTGGTCACTTCATGGACGAGGTGACGGTCGATATAGAGCAGGCAGGTGCCGTCGTCCTGGCGGTCGACGACATGGTCGTCGAAAATCTTGTCGTAGAGGGTGCGCGGTGCGCTCATGTGCGTAAATCCGTCGATATGAAAATGGGAAGGGACAAGCGCCGGCTAGCCGGCGAACACGGCTTAGCGAAGTCGGCTGGTCAGAGCGCCGGAAACGCGCGCGGAGAATCGCGACGGCAGGCGTTTTCTGTCCTGCAGCACGAAGCCCTTGTAAGCCGGATCGCCAAAAAGCTGTTCCATTGCGTGGCTCATATCAATGTTTTGGCTTTTCGGCAATCGCGGCGGCCTTCGCAGAACCTGGGTTCAAAGCACCTCAAACACGAAAGTCTTCACCAGCGCCTCGGGTTCGGCGATCGCATAGCAGCGGAACCACGGGCTTTCCTCGACCGGCCGCCATTTTTTGTCGTGCTCCAGCTCGGCAAAGACATCACGAAAGCCGCCGCTTTCGAACACCTGGTCGCGAACTGTGAAAATGGCGTGGCCGCCCTTCTTGGTGATACGCACCAGTTCATGCAGGCCGGAAGCCGGCGCATGGCTGATGGTGAACACGCCGGTCGAGAAGAAGGCGCGGAAATACCCGTCGGGCCAGGGCAGCGGATCGCCGAGCATCGCCTGTTTCAGCTCGCTGTAAGCCTGCCGGCTGCCGGCGATGTCAAGCATGTCTTGCGACAGGTCGAGACCGGCAATGTCCTGATAGCCCAGTGCCTTAAGCGACGGTCCGGACAGGCCGGTGCCGCAGCCGGCGTCGAGCAGCGGCCCCTCGCCTGATGGCACATGGCGCGCCACCCAGGCGGCGATCAGGAACGGCAGGAGATAGCCGAGCGAGGCGGTTTCGCTGTCATAGGTCGCAGCCCATGCGGCGTAGGCCCCGGCAAGCGCTTCCGGCGTATCGGCCGTATAGACGCACTCCAGCGCCGCATTGGCTTTGTCGATGATCATGGGTGTCATCCCTTGAAACGTATCTACCGCGATCGTAGCGCCGTCTTCGCCTGCCGGCTATTGCTCATGCTGGCGGCGCAGCCGCTTCTCCAGCGCCCGCAAGGCCAGCGACAGGCCGACCGTCAGGATGAGATAGATATAGGCAACGATCGAGTAGGTCTCGAAGAAGCGGAACGAGCCGGCGGCGTAGATCTTGCCCATCTGGGTGATGTCGGCGACGCCGAGCACGGAGACCAGCGACGAATCCTTGACCATGGCGACGAAATCATTGCCGAGCGGCGGCAGGATGGTGCGGATCGCCTGCGGAAAGACGATCAGCCGGAAACGCTGCGTGCGCGTCAGCCCAAGCGCCTTTGCCGCCTCGATCTGACCCTTCTCGACCGCCTGGATGCCGGCGCGGAAGACCTCCGAGATAAACGCGGAATAGCCGATGGTCAGCGCCATGATGGCGCGCCACAGCAGCGACACGTCGCGCACCAGCAGTTCTCCGAAAAGACCCGCATTTTGCAATGGCGCGGTCACCGCGTTCCACGCCGCGACGAAGGCCGGCGCCCCGGCAAAGGCGATCCAGAACAACAGCACCAGCATCGGCACGCCGCGGATGATCTCGACATAGAAGCGGGCGATCTGGCGCAGCCAGCGCGATCCCGACAGCCCCATCAGCGCAATGCCGAGCCCAATTGCCGAGGCCAGCGCAAAGGCGATCATTGTGACGAAGACGGTGATGCCGATGCCCTTGGCGACGGTCGCGAAAACCTGGGCGTAGAGGTCGCTTGCTGCAATGAAGATGGCGGCGGCCACGCCGAGCGCCGCCGCCACGGCAAGCCACCAAGGGAAGTCTGATTTGGCGGTGGCTGGAGGTGCCGGCGGCATCAAGCGATACCGGTGACGGAGCCACGAAGGCTGCGTTCCGTCACACCCCCCTCCGTCCTGCCGGACAGTCCGGCAGGACACAGGGGGGTGGGAAAAAACTCCGTCCGTGCGATTTTCAGCGCACGGCCCTCACACAGCAAGTGCGCCAAACCGGCTCACTGCCCCATCTTGTAGTCGAGGAACCATTTCTTGTTGAGCGCGTCGAGCGTGCCGTCGGCCTTCAGTGCGGCGATCGCTGCATTGACCGGCTTCACCAGATCCGAGCCCTTGGGGAAGATGAAGCCGAAATCCTCGGTGCCGAGCGGCCCGCCGATCAGCTTCAGCTCGCCATTGGAGGCGTCGACATAGCCCTTGCCGGCGGTGCCGTCGGTCAGCACGACATCGACGTCACCGGTCTTCAGCGCCTGCACCGTCGCACCGAACGTCTCGAACAGTTTGATGCGCGGGTTCTGCTCATTGCCGTCGAGCACGCTGTAGACGGCGGTGTAGAACGGCGTGGTGCCTGCCTGCGCGCCGATCAGCCCATCCTTGAAGGCGCCGAACGTCTTGGCGTCGGTGAAGCGCTTCTCGTCGCCACGCACCAGCATGAACTGTTCCGAGCGCATATAGGGGTCGGAGAAATCGACCTTCTGCTTGCGGTCGTCCTTGATGGTGATGCCGGTCATCCCGATGTTGTACTGATTGTCAGAAACCGCCTGGATCATCGCATCCCAGGAGGTGTTCTGGTACTCGACCTGGAAATTCAGCCGCTTGGCGATCTCGTTCATCGCGTCATATTCCCATCCGATCTGCTTGCCGGTCTTGGCATCGATGAACTGCAGCGGCGGATAGGCGTTTTCAGTCACAACCACCACCTTCTTGCCGCCGAGATCGGGCAGCGCCTGCGCCAGGGCGGCGACGGGCGCAAGTATCAGAGCCAACAGGCCGGCCAACAGCAGTTTCGATTTGGTCATGGTACACCCCGAAAACTTGAACGGCCTCGACATGGTCGAGGCTTGCAGGAAAATCCGGCGCCGACTTTAGCTTTCCGCAAGCGCCTTGCAAGCCGGCTTGATGCGCCGCTTTGCGCGAAAATGAATTCCCATGCTTTCACCAAACGATTACGGAACGATCCGTTTCGATTGTGGACCAACGTGGCCCGGCAAGATCGAATCCATCCCGCGAAACAAAAAGGCGGCCGAAGCCGCCTTTTCGAAACATGGGTGTTGAAGACGCGTTATTCGGCGACAGCCGCTTCCGCAGCCTTGGCGGCCTCGTCGGCGGCCTTCTTCTCGGCGGCGTCCTGCGCGGCCTTCTCGGCGGCCAGCGCCTGGGCTGCGGCCACTTTCTCGGCCTCGATGCGGGCCTTTTCGGCGTTCAGCGCATCGCGCTCATCATCGTTCAGCTTGCGGGCGCGCACGCCGGTGTTTTCCGAAATGCGGGCCGACTTGCCGCGACGATCGCGCAGGTAATAGAGCTTGGCGCGGCGCACCTTGCCGCGGCGTACGATCTCGACGCCCTCGACCATCGGCGAAAAGATCGGGAACACGCGCTCCACGCCTTCGCCGTAGGAAATCTTGCGAACGGTGAAGTTTTCCTGGAAACCGGCGCCGGCGCGGGCGATGACGACGCCCTCATAAGCCTGGACGCGGGTGCGGGTGCCTTCGGTCACGCGGACCTGGACGCGCACGGTGTCGCCGGGCTGGAATTCGGGAAGCTTGCGCTTGGCTTCGATCTTGGCGGCCTGTTCGGCCTCGAGCTGACGGAGGATATCCATCTCAAAAATCCACTTCTTGTTCTTCCGACAGTCAGAGCGTCCGACACTCGCCTTGCAGTTCCATCGACCGCTCGGCTATGCCCTTTGTTCGCGAAAACATCGGGCAGGGGCGACTACACCGCCATTGTTGACGGGCCAGAAGATCGCTCTTGGCAGATTGTTCTTCCGGTTCGGCGCGCACATACAGCTATTTCGGCGCTTTGTCACGCCTTCGCCATGTCTTTTTTGGTCGTTGGCCGACATTGCAATCTTTCAGCGCAGGGGTTGCGTCGAAGGCTCAAGCTTTTTAAGCCGGGTAGAACGTGACTTTCCTCCGGCGGCAACACCCTCCATGCCAGTTCTCGATGCGGCCCTGCTTTTTTTCGCGGGCTTTCTCTCAGGTGCCGTCAACGCCATAGCCGGCGGCGGGACGTTCATAACCTTCGGCGCCATGTCGCTGGTCGGCTTGCCGCCGATCGTCGCCAACGCCACCTCGTCGCTGACACAGTTTCCCGGCTACATCACCTCAACGCTCGCCTACTGGTCCGACATCAAGCATTTCTGGCGCACGGCATTGCTGCTCGGCCTTATCTCGGCTGTCGGCGCGCTGGCCGGTGCGCTCGTCCTTCTGGCGCTCGACAATCCGTCGTTCCGCGTCCTGGTGCCATGGCTGCTGCTGGCGGCAACCGCGCTGTTCGCCGCCGGGCCGTGGCTGAAGCCGGCGCCCAAGCCGGGGCATGAGGCCGCGGTGGGTTCGCTGGTCGGTTCCCTGGCGCAGTTCGCCACCGCCGTCTATGGCGGCTTCTTCGGCGCCGGCATGGGCGTCATGATGCTGGCGACACTCGGCCTCACCCAGCCCGGCGACTATCACCGACTGAATGCGCTGAAGAACATGCTGGCCGTGGTCATCGCGGCGGTAGCCATCCTGGTCTTCATCTCCGGCGATGTCATCGCCTGGCCGCAGGCGATCATCATGATACCGGGCGGCGCGCTGGGCGGCTATGCCGGCGTCTGGATCGCCAAGCGCGTGCCGCAAATTGCCGTGCGCGGCTTCGTCGTTGGAGTCGGGGTGTTCCTGGCCTTCTATTATTTCACCAAGGGGTGAGCGGCCAACAAGTCCGGCCGCCGCTCCTTGGTCAGCTTCTCCGCCTCGGCACGCCGCCATGCGGCGATTTTCTTGTGATTGCCCGAGGTGAGGACCTCGGGGATTTGCCGGCCCTCGAATTCCTGCGGCCGCGTGTAGTGCGGATGTTCGAGCAGGCCGTTTTCAAAACTCTCTTCATCGCCTGACACCGCATTGCCCATCACGCCGGGCAACAGCCGCACCACGGCGTCAAGCAGCACGAGCGCTGCCGGCTCGCCGCCGGAGAGGATGAAGTCGCCGACCGAGACCTCTTCCAGCCCACGCGCGTCAATCGCCCGCTGGTCGACGCCCTCGAAGCGCCCGCAGACGATGACGACGCCCGGCCCAGCGGCCAGTTCGCGCACGCGGGACTGCGTCAGCGGTTTTCCACGCGGACTCATCAGTAGCCGTGGCCGTGGATCACCCGGTGGTGAGATATGGTCGATCGCCTTGGCCAAAACGTCGGCGCGCATCACCATGCCGGCGCCGCCGCCTGCCGGCGTGTCGTCGACGGTGCGATGGCGATCGCTGGCGAAATCGCGGATCTGGATTGCTTCCAGCGACCATGTGCCGGCCTCGAGCGCCCGGCCGGCCAGCGACAGGCCGAGCGCGCCGGGAAACATCTCGGGATAGAGCGTCAGCACCGAGGCGGAAAAACTCACCGGTTGCCCCCGGCGTCCTTCGGCCCGCGCGGCCTGCCCTTCGGGTCGAAACCATCGCGGCCGGGTGCATCGCCGTCTTCGTCATCGATCAAGCCCGCTGCCGCCGGATCGATGCGGAGGAAGCCCTCTTTGATCGACACGTCAGGCACGGCGGCCTGCGTGAACGGGATCAGCACGCCTTTGCGCTCGCCAAGCGTCACGTCGAGAATGTCGCCGCCGCCGAAATTATGCACGGCAACGACCTTGCCGATGTCAGCACCGGTGTCGTCCCGGACCGCCAGCCCGACGAGATCGGCGTGATAGAATTCGTCCTCTTCGCCATCGTCAGGCAGCATCGAGCGGTCGACGAATAATTCCGTGCCGGCGAGCGCCTCGGCGGCGTTGCGGTCGCTGATACCCTTGAAGCGCACCACGACGACCGTGTTGGCCGGCCTGATGTCGACGATCTGGAAGGCGCGGCCGTCCCTGGCATAGAGCGGCCCGTAGTCGGCCAGCGCCAGCGGATCGCCGGTGAAGGTCTTCACGCGCAATTCGCCCTTGATGCCGTGGGCGGCGCCGATCACGGCCATCAGGACGGGGTTTTGCGGTTTGGTCATCGGTGGTTCCTTTGCCTTGCTCTAGCTCCACCCTCTTGTCATTTCAATGACGCGGCTCTTCACCGCTTCCTAACCCGGTTGCCGGAAGATGGCCCAGAATTGGAAGAACGGCGTATCGGAAGAGCGCAAATGCAGGAATTCCTCATACCGGCCAAACCAGACCTTCAGGCGGCCCGCGAAAGCTGGCTGAAGATGCTGGCGCGCGAACGCCGGCTGTCGCCGGAAACCGTGGAGGCCTATGAGCGCGATACGCGCCAGTTCCTGCACTTCCTGACAGGCCATTGCGGCGGCTCGCCCGGCGTTTCAGATATCGCCGATCTGCGCCCGGCCGATCTGCGCGGCTTTCTCGCCGCCCGCCGCGCCGGAGGCGCCGGCGCCCGCACGCTCGGGCGCGGGCTGGCCGGCATCCGCTCGCTGCTGCGCTTTCTGGAGCGGCGCGGCCTCGTCAATGCGGCGGGTGCTGCCGCACTGCGCGCGCCACGGCAGCCGAAGTCGCTGCCCAAGCCGCTGACGGCAAGCGATGCGAAACACGTCGTTTCGGTGGAAGGCCAGTTGGCGGAGGAACCGTGGATCGCCGCCCGCAACGCCGCCGTGCTGACGCTGCTCTACGGTTCGGGCCTGCGCATTTCCGAGGCGCTCGGCCTGTCGGGTGCCGATCTGTCGGCCCCCAGCGATAAGGTGCTGCGCGTCACCGGCAAGGGCGGCAAGACGCGGCTGGTGCCGGTGCTGCCGATCGCGCTGCGGGCGATCGCCGAATACCGCCGGCTTTGCCCCTATCATCTCGATCCGAAGGGCCTGCTGTTTCGCGGCGCTCGCGGCGGCCCGCTCAACCCGGCCATCGTCCAGCGCGACATGGCCAGGCTGCGCTCGGCGCTCAATCTGCCCGACACCGCCACGCCGCACGCCTTGCGCCATTCCTTCGCCACGCATCTGCTTGGACGGGGCGGCGACCTGCGCACCATCCAGGAACTTTTGGGCCACGCCAGCCTGTCGACGACGCAGATCTACACCGGCGTCGACACCGCGAGGCTGCTCGAAATCTATGAAGCGTCCCATCCGCGGGCGTAACCGACGCATGATTTCGCAAAGTTGCAGCCAAATATGAGCCGTGGAGCCATATCCGAGACAATTTTGCTGCGCCGGTTAACCGTTTCGCCGTTCTTTCTCTCTAGAAAGCGAGCTATGAAACGCGTCATTGCCATCGCCGACCGCACGGCCCTTGCGTCGCTAAAGCTGCTCGTGGCACTCAACGTCCTGTTTTTCCTCTCTTTCCTCATCCTCGCGCTGCTCGCCGCCGGCAAGGCGCGCGCCGAAACCCCGGTCTGCGCCGGCGCCGACATGCTGTCGGCCTTGCAGAAGGACGATCCGGCCACCTACCGCAAGATCGAAACCGAAGCGGGTGCAACACTGAACGGCAAGGGCCTGTTGTGGAAACTGGAAAAGGCGGGCGAAAGACCGTCCTTCCTGTTCGGCACCATGCACATGACCGACCCGCGCGTGACCACGCTGCCGCCCGCCGCGCAAAAGGCCTTTGACGCCGCCGACACTGTCGTCATCGAGACCACGGAGGTGCTCGATCAGCAGAAGATGATGGCGGCGTTCCTGAAAGAGCCGGAACTGATGATGTTCACCGACAGCACCACGCTGTCCTCGCTGCTGTCGCCGGATGATGCGGCGGCGGTGAGCAAGGCGCTCGACGCGCGCGGCATCCCGCCGGCGAGCGTCGCCAAGATGAAACCGTGGATGCTGTCGACCATGGTCGCGCTCCCGGCCTGTGAACTGGCCCGCCAGGCCGGCGGCACGCCGGTGCTCGACATCAAGCTTGCGCAGGACGCCAAAACCTCAGGCAAGGCCGTCGATGGGTTGGAGACCATCGCCGACCAGCTTCGCGCCATGGCCTCGCTGCCGCTCGCTTTTCACATGAAGGGCCTCGTCGACACATTGAAGCTCGGCGACAGAATGAGCGACGTCAACGAAACCATGATCGTGCTCTACCAGCGCGGCGACATCGGCATGTTCTGGCCGCTGTTTCGTGCCGTCCTTCCCGGCGGCGAAGACGATTCGGCGGGCTATGCCGCCTTCGAGGAAACCATGATCACCCGCCGCAACAAGGTGATGATCGACCATGCCGGGCCGATCCTCGCCAAGGGCAACGCCTTCATGGCGGTCGGCGCCTTGCACCTTCCGGGCGCGGAAGGCCTGGTCGAGGATTTCCGCAAGGCCGGCTACACTGTCACAGCCGTCGACTGAGTTGCACGGTTGAGTTGCGATTCGGCAAGACGTGATTCGGGGCGATACCTCTTTCTCGAATCACGGAAGGCTGTCTCAGTACGGGAAGGTCGAAAGGTTTGTTTTGGCTCGATTTCTGCTAATTTTGCGAGTAAAGTGCGTGCGGACAAACGATTCCCGGCGAAGATTGCCCTGTTTTCGGCGTTTTCGATCCCTAGCGTGAAACCTGTTCGACGATTGCGCGTTGAAGTGTGTTGATTGATACTTTTCATCCACGGAGGACACTTTATGGCGAATCCAAACGACCCGTACACCACTCCGACACCCCCTCCCAGGTCGGGTGGCGGCAGCACCGGCTGGCTGATTGCCCTGGTTGTCGTTATTCTGGCTATTGTCGCTTACTACGTTTTTGGAAGAAGCGGTGAAGCGCCTGAGCCTGCTGAACCGCCTGCCGCCACGACGCCAGCACCGGCGCCAGCACCGGCTGAACCGACGCCTGCTCCGGCAGAGCCTGCGCCAGCCCCGGCACCGGCAGAGCCTGCTCCGGCGCCTGCCCCAGCACCTGCTCCGGCGCCTGCAGAGCCAGCGCCTGCTCCGGCGCCCGCACCAGCCCCGCAGTGATCGGCTGCTGATTTCAAATATGAACGGCCCGCTGAAAAGCGGGCCGTTTTGCTTTGAGTCGTCAGATGGCTGCCAGAGATGGCCTACATATGGATCGGCTTGAAGAAGGTCGCCAGTGCCGCTTCCTTCACCGCTTCCGACATCGTCGGATGGGCGTGGCAGGTGCGGGCAAGATCTTCCGACGAGCCACCGAATTCCATCAGTACCGCCGCCTCGTGGATCATCTCGCCGGCGCCGAAGCCGACAATGTGGACGCCGAGCACGCGGTCGCTCTGCTTGTCCGCCAGGATCTTCACGAAGCCGTCGGTATGCAGCATGGCGCGCGCCCGGCCATTGGCACTGAACGGAAACTTGCCGGCCTTGTAGTCGATGCCGGCCGCCTTCAGCTCTTCCTCCGTCTTGCCGACCGAGGCGATTTCCGGACTGGTGTAAACGACGTTCGGGATCACCTCGTAATTCACATGGCCGGCCTGGCCGGCCATGGTCTCGGCCACCGCCATCCCCTCGTCCTCGGCCTTGTGGGCAAGCATCGGCCCGGCGATGACATCGCCGATGGCGTAGATTCCCGGCATATTGGTCTTGAGATGGCCATCCGTCTTGACCCGGCCGCGCTCGTCGACCTCGACGCCAGCCTCCTTCAGCCCAAGACTGTCCGAATAGGCCCGGCGTCCCGTCGCGATCAGCACCGCATCCGCCTCGATCGTCTCGGCAGCACCCCCCGTGACCGGCTCGAAGGTGACGGTGGCACCCTTCTTGGTCTTGGCGACACCGGTCACCTTGGCGCCGAGCCTGAATTCGATGCCTTGCTTGGACAGCATGCGCTGGAACTGTTTGGCGACCTCGCCGTCCATGCCACCCAGTATGGTGTCGAGGAACTCGACGACGGTGACCTTGGCGCCGAGCCGCGCCCATACCGAGCCGAGCTCCAGCCCGATGACGCCACCGCCGACCACCACCAGATGGCCCGGCACCTTGTCCAGCGACAGCGCGCCGGTCGAGGACATGATCACCTTCTCGTCGATGTCGACCTTGACGCCCGGGATGCCGGCGACGTCGGAGCCGGTGGCGATGACGATGTTTTTGGTCTCGATCTCCTCGACCTTGCCATCCTCGCCGGTCACCGACACCTTGCCGGCGGACAAGACCTTGCCGGTGCCGCGAAACGAGTCGATCTTGTTCTTCTTGAACAGGAAGGCGACGCCGTTGACGTTGGACGCCACGGTCGCGTCTTTGTGCGCCATCATCTTCTTCAGGTTCAGCTTCGGCGCGCTGATTTCGATGCCGAGCGTGTCGAAGGAATGGCCGGCCTCGGCGAACACCTCGGAGGCATGCAGCAGCGCCTTGGACGGGATGCAGCCGATATTGAGGCAGGTGCCGCCGAAGGTCGGGTTCTTCTCGACCACCGCCGTCTTCAGGCCGAGCTGTGCCGCCTTGATGGCGCAGACATAGCCGCCTGGTCCCGATCCGATGATAACGACGTCATAAGCCATGATACTGTCCTTCTGGTCTGGCACTCAGCCTTGGCTGGGATTAGCGGCCGCCGCCCACTTCCAAATTCGCGCCTGTCGTAAAGGACGCCTCGTCTGATAGGAGCCAAAGAATTGCCGCGGCGACCTCTTCGGCGGTTCCCGCCCTTTGCAGGGGCACGAGGTGACGCATTCTCTCGACGCGATCCGGCTGTCCGCCGGAGGCGTGAATTTCGGTATCGATGATGCCTGGGCTGACGGCGTTGACGCGGATGCTTTCGCCGGCCACTTCGCGCGCCAGGCCAATGGTGAAGGAATCGATCGCGCCCTTCGAGGCGGCGTAGTCGATATATTCGCCCGGTCCGCCGATTCTCGCAGCAATGGAGGAAATATTCACGATGGCGCCGCCCTTGCCGCCATGGCTGGTCGACATGCGCTTCACCGCTTCGCGGGCACAGAGCATGGAGCCAATGACGTTGATGCGCATCATGCGCTCCAGCCTTGCTCCGCTCATTTCGTCGACACGCGCCCTGCGGTCGACTACGCCAGCATTGTTCACAAGCGCATCGAGCGAGCCGAAGGCGCGATCAATCCTCTCGAACATCGCCTGAATATCGGCCTCGCTGCCGACGTCGCCCCTGATGGCCAGCGCTTCGCCGCCATCCTGCGCGATCGCCTCGACAAGCGCCGTGGCTGCAGCCTCGTTCGAGGCATAGTTGACCACAACACGATATCCAGCCTTGGCAGCAAGCCTGGACGTGGCGGCGCCGATGCCGCGGCCGCCGCCGGTCACCAGCAGCACTTTTTTGGCCGCGCTCATTCCTGACAACCCTTCAATGAGAAAACATCCCAGGGCACTTTCGAAAACCCATTGGTGCCATAGGCGGCCGACATCTGCAGCGACGGTCCGAGGTCGGGAAAGATAAGGGTCTTCGGCGCGTCCACGCCTTCGGCCGGCAGCAGAGCGATGTTGCCCTTGTCGTCAGCACTGTAGACGACCCCCTCCCACAAAGTGCAGGCGGCGAGCTCGTCGCCGGTGACGTCGCCTGTCGGGCATTTGTACATCAGCGAGCCATGCGGCCGCGCCACGCCCTCCGTCCACATGACGATGCCGTCGAGCACGACATCGTTATCGAGCACCATCTTGAAGGTGTTGGTGACAACAGCCGATCCCCCGGTCGGCCTGAAATCGATCTCGGCAGCACCTTCGGCATCGCCATAGACGGCGAGTTCGAGCGGGCAGGCGGCGTGAGCGGCCGATCCCGTCTGCGCAACACCGGCCATGCAGAGCGTGAAAAGCAATCCGGAGCGCAAACGAGAGGAGCTCATTCGGTGGCGCAGATCCATTCTCCGGCTCACCTCGACCTACCCTAGAGATCAAGCACCAGCCGCTCCGGATCCTCCAGGCTTTCTTTGACGCGGACCAGAAAGGTCACCGCTTCCTTGCCGTCGACGATGCGGTGATCGTAGGAGAGCGCCAGATACATCATCGGCCGGATGACGATCTGGCCGCCGACCACCACCGGCCGCTCCTGGATCTTGTGCATGCCCAGAATGCCCGACTGCGGCGCGTTGAGGATGGGCGTCGACATCAGCGACCCGTAGACGCCGCCATTGGAAATGGTGAAGGTGCCGCCCTGCATATCGGCCACGGAAAGCTTGCCGTCACGCGCGGCGACGCCCAGCCGGCCGATCTCCTTCTCGATCTCGGCAATCGACATTTGGTCGGCATCGCGCACCACCGGCACGACGAGGCCTTTTTCGGTGCCGACGGCGACGCCGATATGGGCGTAGTTCTTGAAGATGATGTCGGTGCCGTCGATCTCGGCATTGACGGAAGGAATTTCCTTCAACGCATGGGTGACGGCCTTGGTGAAGAAGCCCATGAAGCCCAGCTTCACGCCGTGCTTCTTTTCGAACAAATCCTTGTATTTGGTCCTGAGCGCCATCACCGCGCTCATGTCCACCTCGTTGAAGGTGGTCAGCATGGCGGCGGTCGACTGCGCTTCCTTGAGGCGGCGCGCGATGGTCTGCCGCAGCTTGGTCATCCGCACGCGCTCTTCGCGCGACGCGTCGTCGGCCGAGGACGGCGCACGGGCGGCGACCGGTGCAGGCGCCTTCGGCGTCTCGGCCGGTTGCGACGGAGCGCCCCTGGCGATCGCGTCGAGCACGTCGCCCTTCAGCACCTGGCCGCGCTTGCCGGAACCCGAGACCTGATCGACCGCGAGATTGCTCTCGGCCAGCAGCTTCGCCGCCGCTGGCGCCGGCGGCATCGTGCGCGCCTCGATTGGCCCGGCGTCGCCGGCGATCTTGGCGGTCTCGGCCGCGGCTTGCTTGACGGTGGATGCGGCGGTCGGCGCCGAAGCCTGCGATACCGCGTCCTGCTTCGTTTCAGGAGTTGACGCCTTCGCGGGTGCTGCCGCCTTTGCCCCGTCGCCCGCCGAAATCATGCCGAGCAAAGCGCCGACTTCGACTGTCTCGCCTTCCTTGACGGCGATTTCGCTGAGCGTTCCTGCGGCCGCGGCCGGCACTTCCACCGTTACCTTGTCGGTTTCGAGCTCGACCAGCGGCTCGTCGGTGGCGATTGCATCGCCCACCTTCTTGAACCATTTGCCGATGGTCGCCTCGGTGACGGATTCGCCAAGAGTGGGGACGCGGATTTCGGTAGCCATTGTGCCTGTCCGTTTTCTGTCGGTTCTGTTCTATTCGCCGAGCTCTGTTCTATTCACCGAGCGCGTCTTCGAGCAAGGCGGCAAGCTGGGCGAGATGCTTCGACATCAATCCGGTCGCCGGCGACGCCGCGGCCGGCCGGCCGGTATAGCGCACCCGCTGATGCTTGGCGTCGATATGCGCCAGCACCCATTCCAGATACGGATCGATGAACGACCAGGCGCCCATGTTCTTGGGCTCCTCCTGGCACCACACCATCTCGGCGTTGCGGAAGCGTGACAGTTCGGTGATCAGCGCCTTGGCCGGGAACGGATAGAGCTGTTCGACGCGCAGCAGGTAGATGTCGTTGATGCCGCGCTTCTCGCGCTCCTCGTAGAGGTCGTAATAGACCTTGCCCGAGCAGAGCACGACACGGCGGATCTTCGAATCCTTGGTGAGCTTGATCGCCTGGCCGGGGAGCTGTTGGGCATCGTCCCACAACAGCCGGTGGAACGCGCTTTCACCCGACATCTCGGGCAGCGTCGACACCGCCCGCTTGTGGCGCAGCAGCGACTTCGGCGTCATCAGGATCAGCGGCTTGCGGAAATCCCGCTTCAACTGCCGGCGCAAGATGTGGAAGTAGTTGGCCGGCGTCGTGCAGTAAGCCACTTGCATATTGTCTTCGGCGCAAAGCTGCAGGAAGCGCTCGAGTCTGGCCGACGAATGTTCCGGCCCCTGGCCTTCATAGCCATGCGGCAGCAGGCAGACGAGGCCCGACATTCTGAGCCACTTGCGCTCGCCCGACGAGATGAACTGGTCGAACACCACCTGGGCGCCGTTGGCGAAATCGCCGAAC
Organism: Mesorhizobium sp. M1312; assembly: GCF_040318115.1. Lineage (NCBI taxonomy): Bacteria > Pseudomonadati > Pseudomonadota > Alphaproteobacteria > Hyphomicrobiales > Phyllobacteriaceae > Mesorhizobium > Mesorhizobium sp. M1312. The sequence goes on from NZ_JAMYLQ010000005.1 coordinate 141,947, forward strand.
TGGGCCTCCCAAAGCGTCAGCGCCTTCGGCTCAGCCAGGCTGTAGCCGTATTCGAAGCCGAGCACGGCCTCTTCCGACAGCATCGAGTTGATGACCTCGAAGCCGGCCTGCGCCGCCGACAGATTGTTGAGCGGGATGTATCGTGTCTCGTCGCGCTGGTCGTAGAGGACGGAGTGGCGTTGCGAGAACGTGCCGCGCTCCGAATCCTGACCCGACAGCCGGACCGGATTGCCGTCGAGCAGGATGGCGCCGAAGGCCAGCGCCTCGGCCGTCGACCAGTCGATGCCTTCCCCCGACTCGATCGCTTGGCGGCGGTTCTCGAGAAAGCGCAGGATCGTCTTGTGGGCCTCGAAATCCTTCGGGACCTCGGTCAGCTTCTTGCCGATCTCCTTCAGCGTCTTGACCGGCACGGCGGTCTTGCCGCGCCGCTGTTCGTCCTGGTTGTCGGCCGTGCGCAGGCCAGACCAGGCGCCATCCAGCCAGTCGGCCTTGTTGGGCTTGTAATGCTGGCCGACCTCGAATTCCTGCTCGAGATGTGCTCGCCAGTCGGCTTTCATCTTGTCGAATTCGGCCTGGGTGATATGGCCTTCAGCAATCAGCCGGTCGGCATAGATCTGCACCGTCGTCTTGTGGTTGCGGATGTTGCGGTACATGATCGGCTGGGTGAAGGCCGGCTCGTCGCCTTCATTGTGGCCGAAGCGGCGATAGCAGAACATGTCGACCACGACAGGCTTGTGAAACTTCATGCGGAATTCGATCGCCACCTTGGTGGCATGGACCACGGCTTCCGGATCATCGCCATTGACGTGGAAGATCGGCGCCTCGATCATCTTGGCCACATCCGACGGATAGGGCGACGAGCGCGAGAAGCGCGGATTGGTGGTGAAGCCGATCTGGTTGTTGATGATGAAGTGCAGCGTGCCGGCGACGCGGTGGCCGCGCAGTCCCGACAGGCCGAGGATTTCGGCAATCACGCCCTGGCCGGCAAAGGCGGCGTCGCCGTGCAGGAGCAGCGGCAGCACCTTGGCGCGCTCTTCCAGCGGCACGATCTCCTCGCGGCTGCGGCCGAACAGGGAGTCCTGCTTGGCCCGCGCCTTGCCCATCACCACCGGATCGACGATTTCCAGATGGGAGGGATTGGCGGTCAGCGACAGATGCACCTTGTTGCCGTCGAACTCGCGGTCCGACGAAGCACCGAGATGGTACTTCACGTCGCCCGAGCCCTCGACCTCGTCGGGTGCGGCCGAGCCGCCCTTGAACTCGTGGAAGATGGCGCGGTGCGGCTTGGCCATCACCTGGGAGAGCACGTTCAGCCGGCCGCGATGCGCCATGCCGAGCACGATTTCCTTCATGCCGAGCTGGCCGCCGCGCTTGACGATCTGCTCCAGCGCCGGGATCAGCGCCTCCGCGCCGTCGAGGCCGAAGCGCTTGGTGCCCTTGTACTTGACGTCGATGAACTGCTCGAAACCTTCGGCCTCGACCAGCTTCTGCAGGATCGCCTTCTTGCCGGTGGCGGTGAAGGAGATCTCCTTGTCGGTCCCCTCGATGCGCGCCTGGATCCAGGCCTTCTCCTCGGGATCGGAAATATGCATGAACTCGACGCCGAGCGTCGAGCAATAGGTGCGGGTCAGGATGTCGAGCATCTGCCGGATCGTGCCGAATTCAAGCCCGAGCACATTGTCGAGGAAGATCGGGCGGTCGTAATCGGCTGATGTGAAGCCGTAATTTTCCGGCGACAGTTCGTTGTAATCCTCGAGCGGCTTGGCGATACCGAGCGGATCGAGATTGGCGTGCAAATGGCCACGCATGCGGTAGGCGCGGATCATCATGATGGCGCGCACGGAATCGCGCGTCGCCTGATGCACGTCGGCGTCGGAAAGAGAGACGCCGTTCATCACCGCCTTGTGCTGGACCTTCTTCTCGATGTGCTTCTCGATGATGCCCCAATCGCCGTCGAGCGCCGACACCAATTCGCCATTGGCCTGCAGCGGCCATGAGGGCTTGGCCCATGAGGCGCCCTTGGCATTCTTGCGGACATCGCCGGCGTCGTCTTTCAGCGCCGCGAAGAAATCCCGCCATTCGGGATCGACCGAAGAAGGATCGTCCTCATAGGCAGCGTAGAGCGCATCGATATAGTCGGCATTGCCGCCATAGAGGAAAGAGGTAAGCGAAAATTGGTCGTTGGCCTGATCTTGTCTTGCCATTTTTTTCCGCGGAGCCTGGCTCCGTCTCCTGTTTTTGGAGGGGAGTAGGGGAATAGGGGAGTAAGGGAATAGGGCATTGTTGCCGCTGGTCCTTTTCCCTATTGCCCTACTCCCTCACTCCCCTACTCCCTTAACCCTTAATCGCTTCGACCAGCGTCGTGCCGAGCCGGGCTGGCGACGGCGAAACCCTTATCCCAGCCGATTCCATCGCAGCGATCTTATCCTCGGCGCCGCCCTTGCCGCCGGAGATGACCGCGCCCGCATGACCCATGGTGCGGCCGGCCGGGGCCGTGCGCCCGGCGATGAAACCGGCCATCGGCTTCTTGCGGCCACGCTTGGCTTCGTCCTTGAGGAACTGCGCGGCGTCTTCCTCGGCCGAGCCACCGATCTCGCCGATCATGATGATCGACTGGGTCTCGTCGTCGGAGAGAAACATCTCCAGCACGTCGATGAACTCCGTGCCTTTGACGGGATCGCCACCGATGCCGACGGCGGTGGTCTGGCCGAGGCCGACATTGGTGGTCTGGAACACTGCCTCATAGGTAAGTGTTCCCGAGCGGGAAACAACGCCGACCGAGCCCTTGCGGAAGATGTTGCCGGGCATGATGCCGATCTTGCATTCGTTGGGGGTCAGGACGCCCGGGCAGTTGGGGCCGATGAGCCGCGACGTCGAGCGGTCGAGCCTCGCCTTGACCCTGATCATGTCGATCACCGGGATGCCCTCGGTGATGCAGATGATCAGCGGGATCTCGGCTTCGATCGCTTCCAGGACCGCCTCCGCGGCGCCCGCCGGCGGCACATAGACGACAGACGCATTAGCGCCGGTCTTCGCCTTGCCTTCAGCGACAGTGGAAAATATCGGCAGCGTCTCGCCCTTGGCGCCGGTCCAGGTTTCGCCACCCTTCTTGGGGTGGATGCCGCCGACCATTTTTGTCCCGTGATAGGCCAGCGCCTGTTCGGTGTGGAACGTGCCGGTCTTGCCGGTCAGGCCCTGTACGAGGACCTTGGTGTTCTTGTCGACGAGAATGGACATGGTGGTCCTTTTTTACAAACCGTTGATCGAGGAAGGCTGCGCGGTCATCGTCAGGTCAGAGACGCTTGAGATCGGCGACGGTAAGGTCGCTTTTGGCGTTGCCGGTGTTGAGTGTCGTCGCCGGCTCGAACATCAGCACCACCGGCTCTTCGCTCAGCGAGCGAGGCCGGTGCTCGACGGCGCGCGGCACGACGATGAACTCGCCGCTGCCAAGCTCCACCGTGCCGTCGCGGAAATCGATGGCAATGCGGCCGCGCAGCACGAGGAACGCTTCGTCCTCGTTGTCATGCGCGTGCCAGTCGAAGACGTCGCCGAACTTGGCGATCTTGACCTGGGCGTCGTTGACGTCGCCGGCGATATGCGGATCGAAGACCTTTTTGATCTTCTGATCCGCCGCCTCGACGAGGTTTATCTTGTGCGGAGGCACCAGATCAGCCCTTAACCGCCGCCACGATTTTCTTGGCCGCGTCGTCGAGGTCGTCGGCCGAGACGACGTTGAGCCCGCTGTCGTTGATGATCTTCTTGCCGAGCTCGGCATTGGTGCCTTCGAGCCGCACCACCAGCGGTACCTGCAGCCCGACTTCCTTGACTGCTGCGATCACGCCCTCGGCGATGATGTCGCACTTCATGATGCCGCCAAAAATGTTGATCAGGATGCCCTTGACCGCCGGATCCTTGGTGATGATCTTGAATGCCGCAGTCACCTTCTCCTTCGACGCGCCGCCGCCGACATCGAGGAAGTTGGCGGGTTCGGCGCCATAGAGCTTGATGATGTCCATCGTCGCCATGGCGAGGCCGGCGCCGTTGACCATGCAGCCGATATTGCCGTCGAGCGCGACATAGGCGAGGTCGTATTTCGATGCCTCGATCTCCTTCTCGTCCTCTTCGGTGATGTCGCGCAGCTCCATCACGTCGGGATGACGGAACAGCGCGTTGTTGTCGAACGACACCTTGGCGTCGAGCACGCGCAGCCGGCCGTTCTTCATGACGATCAGCGGGTTGACCTCGAGCAGGCTCATGTCCTTCTCGACGAAGGCCTTGTAGAGGATCGGGAACAGCGTCTCGCCGTCCTTGGCGGCCTCGCCGTCGAGCTTCAGCGCACCGTTGAGTTCTTTCAAATCATCCGCCGTTATGCCTTTTTCCGGGTCGATGGTGACGGTGATGATCTTTTCCGGCGTATCGTGGGCGACCGCCTCGATATCCATGCCGCCCTCGGTCGAAACGACGAAGGCGATGCGGCCGACGGAGCGGTCGACCAGCAGCGACAGATAGAGCTCGCGCTCGATATCGGCGCCGTCCTCGATGTAGAGGCGGTTGACCTGCTTGCCCGCCGGGCCGGTCTGCTTGGTGACCAGAGTGTGGCCGAGCATCTCGTTGGCGTTGGCGACGACTTCGGCCACAGACTTCGCCAGCCTGACGCCGCCCTTGGCGTCGGGGCCGAGCTCCTTGAACTTGCCCTTGCCGCGGCCGCCGGCATGGATCTGGCTCTTCACCACGTAGAGCGGGCCGGGCAGTGCCTTGGCGGCGGCTTCCGCCTCGCTTGCCTCGAACACCGGCACGCCTTCGGCAACCGGTGCGCCAAAGCCCTTAAGCAGCGCCTTGCCCTGATATTCATGGATGTTCATGCGCGTTATCTCCAGATCCGTTACTGGGGGATCACTTGGCGGCGAGTTGCGGAGCGATCTTGACGCAGGCCTCGCACAGGCCCTGCACCGCCGCCACCGAATTGTCGAACATCTTCTGCTCGGCCTTGCCGAGCTCGATCTCGATGATGCGCTCGACGCCGCCGGCGCCGATCACCACCGGCACGCCGACATAGGTGTTCTTGACACCATACTGGCCGGAGAGATGCGCAGCACAGGGCAGCACGCGCTTCTTGTCCTTGAGATAGGCTTCGGCCATGGCGATCGCCGAGGCGGCCGGTGCGTAGAAGGCCGAGCCGGTCTTGAGCAGGCCGACGATCTCGGCGCCGCCGTCGCGGGTGCGCTGCACGATCTGGTCAAGCTTTTCCTTCGAGGTCCAGCCCATCTTGACGAGGTCGGGCAGCGGGATGCCGGCGACCGTCGAATAGCGGATCATCGGCACCATGGAATCGCCATGGCCGCCGAGCACGAAGGCGGTGACATCCTCGACCGACACCTTGAATTCCTCGGCCAGAAAATAGCGGAAGCGCGAGCTGTCCAGCACACCGGCCATGCCGACGACATGGCTCTTCGGCAGGCCGGAGAACTTCTGTAGCGCCCAGACCATGGCGTCGAGCGGATTGGTGATGCAGATGACGAAGGCCTTCGGCGCGTACTTCTTGAGACCCGCGCCAACCTGCTCCATGACCTTCAGGTTGATGCCGAGAAGGTCGTCGCGGCTCATGCCGGGCTTGCGCGGCACGCCGGCGGTGACGATGCAGACGTCGGCGCCCTCGATGCCGGCATAATCGTTGACGCCGACCAGCCTGGAGTCGAAGCCATCGACCGGCGACGACTGCGCGATATCCAGCCCCTTGCCTTGCGGGATACCCTCGGCGATGTCGAACAGCACAACGTCGCCGAGATCCTTGAGGCCGATCATATGGGCGAGGGTGCCGCCGATCATGCCCGAGCCGATGAGCGCTATCTTGTTGCGTGCCATGTCAGGATGTTTTCCCTTAGACTGTGACGATGCCATGACGGCGTCGAGGAAGGAGGCCGGAATGCTGCGGGGAAGCCGCGAATTTTCGCCGCACCGAATAGCCCCGCCGCGAAAGAAATTCAAACGATGATTTTGGAGTAAATGATTTCAATCGGTTAGAGACAACGGGAATTACGTAAGCGTCAAAATAATTGAGCCGACTTGGGAAAGTTACACAATGAAGATGGAAATAAGAAGGCTGCTTCCCGGCGATGACGCCGTTGTGATGCGGGTCGCCGAAGATGTGTTCGATGAACCGGTCAGGCCGAATCGGCTCGCCGCCTATCTCGCCTCATCAGGCCATTTCATGATTGTGGCGCTGGCCGACGGCGTCGTCGTCGGCCAGTGCGCGGCCGTCATCCACCGCCACCCGGACAAGGTGAGCGAACTCTACATCGACGAAGCCGGCGTGGCGCCGGCCTTCCAGCGCCAGGGCATAGCGACGAGGATGCTCGACGCCATGTTTGAGCTCGGCCGCGAGCATGGCTGCGAGGAGGCTTGGGTCGGCACCGAGCCGGACAATGTTGCGGCCCGCGCGCTTTACGAGGCACGGAAGGAGCCGCATGGGCCGGCAGAGGAGTGCGTGATGTATGTTTATCGGTTGTAGGCGCCGGCGGGACGGTACCCCCCTTGCGGGTCGGGGGGCGCGAAGGATCGCGACCTTCCGGAGACTATCAAGCCCGAGCCTGCTGCGCTTCCGCCAGCGTCGCCTTCTGCCTTTCCGCCCAATCTTCCAGCCATTCGTGGCTCTGCATCTCGATCAGCCGGGACGCTGTGCGCTCGAACTCGAAGACCTCGGTGCCGCGCTTGGCCGTATACAGCTGCGCTGGTGGCGCAGCGGCGCTCACCACCAGCCGCACATGATGGTCGTAGAGCGTGTCGATCAGCAGGATGAAACGCTTGGCCTCGTTGCGTCTGCCTTCGCCGAGCACCGGCACATGATCGATGAAGACGGTCGAGAAGCGGCCGGCAATCGCCAGGAAGTCACGGGCGCCGTGCGGTTTTTCGCAAAGATCGGCAAAGGAAAACCGTGCTGCTTCGCCGGCAGCGCGCGGCACCACGACCTGCCGGCCCTTTACCGTCAATGCCGCCTCGGCCGTCGGCCGGCCACGCGTCATCACTTGCCAGGCCTCGTAGAGGACAGCATCGGCGGCGGCATCGTCAGGGGTGACATAGACCGGCAGGCGGCTCAGCTTGTCCAGCCGATAGTCCTTGTCGGCATCCAGCGCCAGCACCTGCGCATGCCGCTCCAGGATGCCGATGAAGGGCAGGAAAAGCTTGCGGTTCAAGCCGTCGCGGTAGAGATCCTGCGGCGCGACATTGGACGTGGCGACCAGCACGACGCCGTTGGCAAACAGCGCCGAGAACAGCCGGGACAGGATCATCGCATCGGCGATGTCGGTGACGGAAAACTCGTCGAAGCAAAGTACCCAGGCTTCCTCGGCCAACGCGCGGGCCACCGGCGCGATCGGGTCGTCTTCCCTGACGGTGCCTTCTTTACGCGCCTGCCGGTGCCTCTGGATGCGGTCCTGCACATCGGCCATGAAGTCGTTGAAATGCACACGGCGTTTGCGCCTGACCGGCACCAGCTCAAAGAACATGTCCATCAGCATGGTCTTGCCGCGGCCGACGCCGCCATGGATGTAGAGGCCCTTGACGGCCTCGCGCGTCTCGCGCTTGCGGGCGAACAGCCAGCCCAGCGCGCTCGATTTGTGCGCCAGCCGCTTTGCCGAAACCTCGTCGATCAGCCGATCGAGTGCCGCGACGATCCGCTCCTGCGCTGGATCGCGATCAATCAGGCCTGACACAACCAGATGGTCGTAGCGCTGCCGGACGGTCGCATGGGTCTGAAGGCCGTCACGCAGATGCATCGGTCACGTCGTTCTAGAGCAATTCCAGGAAATGCGCTTAGCGGTTTTCGGTCGGAATTGCGTATAACAAAAGACAGCAATTCCAGGAAAAGTGTGTAGCGGTTTTCCGTCCGGAATTGCGTAAAAACACTAGGGGCGGTTCAGCCCCTTGTAAGCGAGATCGGCAGGCCGTTGGAAGTCTGGCCGTCGAATTTCTCTCCGCCCGAGGAATAGAGCCGAGCCAGCGTGCCGCCATTCTCGTCGTACAGCGTCAACTGCTTGCCGGCGACGTTCCAGGATTTGATGCCGTCGATCGGCGCCGGACAATGCAGCGGTCCAGCCCGATAGCCAGCGCCAAATTTGGTCTGCGGCGTCGCCACCTGACAGCTCTGGCCGGACACGCTGGCCTTCCACACGCCGGCGACGCTGCTTGCGGTAAGATCCGGGGCTCCGGCCGGAGCCGTCCCGTCCGGCGGCAGCGAGGCGACCTGAGGGTTTAGCGTGCCTTGCGGCGCCGTCGGAAATTTCGACGGGTCGGCCGTGCCGGGCGACGCCGGCGGCGGCAGCTGGTTTGCGGTCACCTTGCCGGAGGGCGCGGCTTGCAGCGGCGCCGGCTGCTCCTGGTCCATCGACGAGAACCGTGACGTTGAACAGCCGCTCGCAAACAGCGCGGCCAGTGATACGGCCAGCAGACCGGTTTTCGAAAAATTCATTTCAAACCTCCGTCGGATCCGGCTGGGGCTGCCGTCCGCACAATATCCCCTTCACCAAGATGGAGAAGGTGGCGAAATTTCAACCCGATATGGCTAAAATACAATTTGCGTCAGCATCTGTTGCAATTTTGCCACAAGATGCGTGCCGCCTGAAAGCCTGCCCTAGGGATCTGACCCGAAACCGCGCAGCGGTTTGCCTGGACAGGCGTGCCTTGGCGCCCGCTGCAAATGCTTGCGCCAGCCCGCTTCGGTCCTATCTCTGATGAAACGGAACCTTGCCGGAGGCGAAACCTTGGCTGCGAGAAAAAGGGCTGCCAATCGCTACTATAGCGGCCCGCCCAGCGATCATTTCGACGGCACCTTATTCTTCAATCCCAACGGCAAGCCGCCTGCCCGTTTTTCCGATCTTTTGAAGTGGCAGTTGGGCGGCGAACGCTCGAAATGGCCGGCGGCGAATCCGAGTCCGTTCCATCAGGCGACACCGGCCAAACGGATTGACGGCTCCGAACTGAGGCTGATCATGGTCGGCCATTCCACGCTGCTCATCCAGACAGCCGGCCTGAACATCCTCACCGACCCGGTCTGGTCGCGGCGCGTCTCGCCGCTGTCCTTTGCCGGGCCGAAACGGGTGAATCTGCCGGGCATCGCTTTTTCCAACCTGCCGCCGATCGACCTCGTATTGGTCAGCCACAACCACTACGACCATCTCGACCTCGCCACGCTGAAGCGGCTGAAGACAAAGCACGACCCACTGGTGCTGACGCCGCTTGGCAACGACGCCATCATCGACGGTGGCGTTCCCGGAGTGCGGCTTTCCGTGCATGACTGGGGCGAGCGGGTCGAGATCGGCAAGGACGTCGCCGTCCATCTCGAGCCGGTGCACCACTGGTCGGCGCGCGGCACCCGCGACCGGCGCATGGCGCTGTGGGCGGGTTTTGTGATCGAGACGCCGGGCGGAAAAATCTATTTCGCCGGCGACACCGGTTTCCACGATGGCATCAACTACCGGCTGATGGCTGAAAGGCACGGCGGCTTTCGCCTCGCCATCCTGCCGATCGGCGCCTACGAGCCGCGCTGGTTTATGGCGCCACACCACCAGAACCCGGAGGAGGCGGTGCAAGGCATGCTTTTGTGCAACGCCGCCTATGCTGCCGGCTGCCATTGGGGCACGTTCCGGCTTACCAACGAGCCGATCGACGAGCCGGCCAGAAAGCTTGGCGCGGCCCTCGACGATCAAGGTATCCCGCAGGAACGCTTTCGCGCCTTGCGTCCCGGCGAGGTCTGGGACGTGCCGGCGCTCTAAACAGGCGACCGGCTTCACGGCGCACGGGAAGCCCAGGGGAACCCGGGACGTCGTAAACGCGTTGGTGGTCATCCACAACCGTCGGCTGCGAGGGATTTCCCCATGATCAAATGGATTGTCATTCTTCTGATTATCGCGGCCGCAGCCAGCCTGCTCGGTATGCCGGCATTGGCCGGAGCCGCCGCCACCGGCGCCCGTATCCTCATCGGCATCGTGCTGATCATCTTCCTGCTGGTCATGCTTGGCGTCTTCGCGGTAGCGTAGACGCATCGGCCCGAAAAATCGGAATCGATTTTCGGAAAGCACGACGCGCCGGTTCAAAGTGTCAGCGCGTGCTTGTGCGTCCAAGGGACACACGTCGCTCTGACCCGTCCGCACACTGGTAATTTCGGCCGGTATCCGCCATATAGGCGCCAAACCGGCATGAGACCTTCCGATCCATGGCAAGTATCGCCCCCTTCGCCAAGATGAACGGCATCGGCAACGAGATCATCGTTGCCGACATGCGCGGTCGCGCCGATCGGGTGACGCCGGCTGCCGCCCTTGCGCTCAATGCCGATGCCGCGACGAAATTCGATCAGATCATGTCGATCCACGACGCCAGGACGCCGGGCACCGCCTTTTTCATCGACATTTTGAATTCCGACGGAACCGGCGCGCAGGCCTGCGGCAACGGCATGCGCTGCGTGGTGCAGGCACTTGCTGCCGAAACCGGCCAGAAGACATTCGCCTTCGAGACGGTCGCCGGCATCCTCAACGCCGAAGAACATGCCGACGGGCTGATCTCGGTCGACATGGGCAAGCCGCGTTTCGGCTGGCAGGATATTCCGCTGGCCGAAGAATTTCGCGATACCCGCATGATCGAGCTGCAGATCGGCCCGATCGACGCGCCTGTGCTGCACTCGCCTTCGGTCGTGTCGATGGGCAATCCGCACGCCATCTTTTGGGTCGACCGCGACGTCTGGTCCTACGAGCTCGACCGCTTCGGCCCGCTGCTCGAAAGTCACCCGATCTTCCCCGAACGCGCCAACATCACCATCGCACGGGTGACCTCGCCCGAGACGATGGTCATCCGCACCTGGGAGCGCGGCGCCGGCCTGACCAAGGCCTGCGGTACGGCGGCTTGTGCCGCCGTCGTCGCTGCCGCGCGCACCAGGCGGACCGGACGCAGCGTCGCTCTGGTGACGCCCGGCGGCGGCTCCTTGCATGTCGAATGGCGCGGCGACGACCACGTCATCCTCACCGGTGCCGCCGAATGGGAATTTTCCGGCAGCTTCGACCCGTCGACCGGCGTGTGGGCCCGCGACACCGAAAGCGCCGCCTGATGGCTCCTCTCGCAAAGAAGGGTCCCGTCCTTTCCAACGGCCCCACTCTTCCCAAACGTGTTGACGTCGTTACCTTCGGCTGCCGGCTGAACACCTACGAATCCGAGGTGATGCGGCGAGAAGCGGAAAGCGCCGGCCTTGGCGCGCTGGAAGGCGGCGCCATCATCTTCAACACCTGCGCCGTCACCGGCGAGGCGGTGCGCCAGGCAAAACAGTCGATCCGCAAGGCCCGCCGCGAGAACCCGGCCGCCCGCATCATCGTCACCGGCTGCGCCGCGCAGACCGAGCCGCAGAATTTCGTCGCCATGGACGAGGTCGATCTCGTCCTCGGCAATGATGAGAAGCTGAAGGCCCATTCCTATCGCGCGCTGCCGGATTTCGGCGTCAACGATACCGAGAAGGCTCGCGTCAACGATATCTTTTCGCTACGCGAGACAGCCGGCCACATGGTCGACGCCATCGAGGGCCGGGCGCGGGCTTTTGTCCAGGTGCAGAACGGCTGCGACCACCGCTGCACCTTCTGCATCATCCCCTATGGCCGCGGCAATTCGCGCTCGGTGCCGATGGGCGCCGTGGTCGAGCAGGTCGAGCGGCTGAGCGGCAATGGTTATGCCGAGATCGTGCTGACCGGCGTCGACATGACCAGTTTCGGCGCCGACCTGCCTGGCAGCCCGAAACTCGGCAAATTGGTCAAGACAATCCTGAAGCAGGTGCCTGACGTAAAACGCCTGCGCCTCTCCTCGATCGATTCGATCGAGGCTGACGACGATCTGGTCGACGCCATTGCCACCGAGCCCAGGCTGATGCCGCATCTGCATTTGTCGCTGCAGGCGGGTGACGACATGATCCTGAAGCGGATGAAGCGCCGGCACAACCGGGATCAGTCGATCCGTTTTTGCGAGGATTTGCGCAAATTGCGTCCCGGTATCGTCTTCGGCGCCGACATCATCGCCGGCTTCCCGACCGAGACGGACGCCATGTTCGAAAAGTCGCTGGAGATCGTCAAGGAATGCGGGCTGACGCATCTCCACGTCTTCCCGTTCTCGCCGCGCGAAGGCACCCCCGCCGCGCGCATGCCGCAGCTTCGCCGCGAGATGGTCAAGCAGCGCGCGGCACGGCTGCGCGCCGCCGGCGACGCCGCCTATATCAGTCACCTCGCCGCACTCGCCGGAACACGCCAGTCCATCCTGGTCGAGCGCGACGGGCTCGGCCGCACCGAAGGGTTTACGCTCGCTGCGGTCTCCGCGGGCGCGCCGGGCGAAATCGTTGAGGCTGACATCGCCGGCCATGACGGCGCCCGGCTGATCGCCGCGCCGCTTGCCGCGCGCGCCGCCTGAGACGCAAAGACATGGCTGGTTTTTTCAAGAAGATATTTTCGTTCGGCAAGAAGGAAGTGGTCGAGGAGCGGATCGACGAGTCAGCACCCCTGCCGCCGATCAAATGGGACGCGCTGGAGGCGCTGAAGCCGGCCGCCGAACAGACTGTTCCGGAATTTTTGAAACGCGAAGAGCCTCGGCCCGAGGCAGAAGCTGCGCCGGCGCCACCGGTCGAGGCGGAAGCACCGCCCGCGCCGCAGCCGGCGCCTGAAGAGGCCGAGCCCACTCCTGCACTAATCACTCCGCCCGAACCAGAAATCCAGCCGGAACCCGCTCCGGTCGAGGAGCCGAAGGCGCCTGCCGAGGAGCCGGCGCCAGCGGCCGCTCCCGTCGTTCCCGAGCCAGCTCCGGAGCCAGAGCCGGAGGAAATTCCTGAGCCAGAGCCGACCCAGCCAGAGATCGTCCAGACTGAGCCTCCGTCAGCCGAACGTGGCGCTGCCCCTCATCCGCCTGCCGGCACCTTCTCCCCGTATAGTGACGGGGAGACGGGTGCTGATCGTCACGCCGAGCCTCCTCTTGAAAGCGGCAAAGAAGAAGCTCCGACGCTGACGCCCCCCTCTTTCCGTCCCTCACGGGGAGAGCGTGAGAGGCAGCGCGAACCTGCGCAAGACACCGCACCGCCCGCCGAGGCCCCCTCGCCGGTGCCCGAGCCTGAGGCGCCGTCGGCCGAAATCTCGCCGCCCATTCGCCAGCCGGCGCCGGTCGAGGCGAAGCCGATCCTTGCCGAGATCGCACCGGAGCCAGAGGCCGTTCCGCAACCACCGCCGGAGCCAAAGCCCGCCCCCGGCAAGGTGACCGTAACCAAGAAGGTCGAGCAGAAGGCCGAGCCGCAGAAAGCGCGCGAACCGGCACCGAAACGCTCGTGGTTCCAGCGCATGAAGGAGGGGCTTGCCCGCTCTTCCCGGGAACTGTCAGGCAACATCGCCGGCGTCTTCACCAAGCGCAAGCTCGACGAGGACACGCTGCAGGATCTGGAGGACGTGCTGATCCGCGCCGATCTCGGCATGGAGACGGCCCTGCGCATCACCGATTCGCTGTCCGCCAGCCGCTACGGCAAGGATGTCTCCGAGACGGAGGTGCGCGCCATCATGGCGACCGAGGTGGAGAAGGTGCTGACCCATGTTGCCATGCCGCTGGAGCTTGACCTCAGCCACAAGCCGCATGTTATCCTTGTCGTCGGCGTCAACGGCACCGGCAAGACCACGACCATCGGCAAGCTGGCGGCAAAGCTCACCGACGGCGGCCTGTCGGTGATGCTCGCCGCCGGCGACACATTCCGCGCCGCCGCGATCGAGCAGTTGAAGATCTGGGGCGAGCGCACCAAGTCGCCGGTCATCGCCTCGAAGCTTGGCGCCGATGCGGCAGGTCTTGCTTACGACGCCTTCGAACAGGCCAAGCAAGCCGGCTCCGACGTGCTGATCATCGACACCGCCGGGCGGCTGCAGAACAAGACCGAACTGATGGCGGAACTGGAAAAGATCGTCCGGGTGCTGGGCAAACTCGATCCGGAAGCGCCGCACACCGTGCTGCAGACGGTCGATGCCACCACCGGCCAAAACGCGCTCAACCAGGTCGAGATCTTCCGCAATGTCGCCGGCGTCAACGGTCTGGTGATGACCAAGCTGGACGGCACGGCGCGCGGCGGTATTCTGGTGGCGATCGCGGCAAAGCACAAATTGCCGGTCTATTTCATCGGCGTCGGCGAACAGGTCGACGACCTCGAACCATTCTCCGCAAGCGAGTTCGCCAGGGCGATCGCTGGAGTGGCCTAACAAGCATGATCCCAGGAAGTCGCAGACTTCTTGGACAGGATCATGCGCAAAAAGGAAGCCTATGAACCCGCCCATCCTCGAACGCGACCCGTCCGATCCGCAGAAGCAGAAGAAGGAAGGCGTCAATCCGCTGCTCAAGATGGTGCTGGAGCTCGGCCCGTTGATGGTGTTCTTCTTCGCCAACGCCCGTGGCGCATGGCTGTCGCAGAAATTTCCGGCGCTGGCCGAATTCGGCGGGCCGATCTTCGTCGCCACCGGCCTGTTCATGGCCGCGACCGCGATCGCGCTGGCCGCGTCCTGGCTGCTCACCCGCACCTTGCCGATCATGCCGATGGTGTCGGGCGTCGTCGTCTTCGTCTTCGGCGCGCTGACGCTCTACCTGCAGGACGACATCTTCATCAAGATGAAGCCGACCATCGTCAACATGCTGTTCGGCAGCGTGCTGCTCGGCGGGCTGTTCTTCGGCAAGTCGCTGCTCGGCTACGTCTTCGATTCGGCGTTCAGCCTCGACGCCGAGGGCTGGAAGAAACTCACCTTCCGCTGGGGCCTGTTTTTCCTGTTTCTGGCCCTTGTCAACGAAGTGGTCTGGCGGAATTTTTCCACCGACGCCTGGGTTACCTTCAAGGTCTGGGGAATCATGCCGATCACGCTTCTTTTCACCTTCAGCCAGATGCCGCTGATCATGCGCCATTCGCTTGAAGGCAAGACCGGGAACGAAGAGAAGGCCGGCAAGTAGCAGTTAGGGAGAGGGCATGGAATTCGTCACCACGCGTGAAGAGCTGAGAACGATCTACAAGACGCCTCGGCCGACCGACGGCTCGATCCGCAAGGAATTGAAAGCGCTGGATGGCCACAGCCGTTCCTTCATCGGCAAAAGCCCCTTCGTGCTGATCGGCTCCTCCGACGGCGCCGGCAATGCCGATGTGACGCCGAAGGGCGACAGACCGGGCTTCGCCGCCGTGCTTGACGAGAAGACCATCGCCATCCCCGACCGGCCCGGCAACAACCGGCTCGACACGCTGGAGAACATTCTTCTCAACCCCTCGGTCGGGCTGCTCTTCCTCATCCCGGGCATGAATGAGACGCTGCGCGTCAACGGCGATGCCCGCATCACCGTCGATGCGGCTTTGCGCGAGCGGCTCGCCGTCGACGGCAAGGAACCGCAAAGCGTCGTCCTGGTTACGGTGAAGGCCGCCTACATGCATTGCGCCAAGGCCTTCATGCGCTCCGATTTGTGGAACCCGGAAACCTGGTACGACGGCGCGACCCTGCCGACGCTCGGCCAGATCCTGCGCGACCAGCTGGCGCTCGCCGATTCGGCCGAGGCGACCGATCGCTGGCTGGACGAAGAATACAAACACACCATGTGGTAAAATCTGCTCGGGCGCGATCCGCCCGAGAAGGCATAGCAATGTCCTCCATTGATTGGCGGCCGCTCAAAATGTCTTTGCGCCGTTGACCATCAGCCGGACCATGTAGAGCGAGGTCGTGCCGGCGATGTAGAGGCAGTTCAGCTTGTTGCCGCCGAACACGCAGTTGGCGACGACTTCGGGCACTTTGATCTTGCCGATCAGCGTTCCGTCGGGATCGTAGCAATGGATGCCGTCGGCAGCACTCGCCCAGATGCGCCCTTGATCGTCGAGCCTGAAACCGTCGAACAGGCCGGCCGTGCAGTCGGCGAAGACCTTTCCGCCGGAGATCTTCTTGCCACCCTCGTCGACATTGAACACCCGCATATGCGCCGGATTTTGTGCGCCATGCGTGCGGCCGGTATCAACGACATAGAGCTTGCTCTCGTCGAGCGAGAAGGCAAGCCCGTTGGGCCTGACCATGTCGGTGATCACCGCTTCGATCTCGCCGGTGCCGGGATCGGCCCGATAGACATGGCAGGCGCCGATCTCGCTCTCGGCCTTGTCGCCCTCATAATCCGTATCGATGCCGTAGGTCGGGTCGGTAAACCAGATCGAACCATCGGACTTGACCACCGCATCATTGGGCGAGTTCAGCCGCTTGCCGCGCCATTTGTCGGCGATGGTGGTGATCGAGCCGTCATGCTCGGTGCGGCTGACCCGGCGGCCCGAATGCTCGCAAGTGACCAGCCGGCCCTGCCGGTCGACGGTGTTGCCGTTGGAATTGCCGGACGGCTGCCGGAACACGCTGACGCTGCCGTCAGTCTCGTCGTAGCGCAACATGCGGTTGTTGGGGATGTCGGACCAGACCAGATAACGGCCGGCCGCAAACCAGGCCGGCCCTTCCGCCCACCGGCATCCGGTGAACAGCTTGTCCACCTGCGCGTTGCCGTTGAACAGCCGCGCAAAACGCGGATCGAGAATCTCGTAGTCTTCGGCGGCCATGGTTTTCCTCCCAGTCATGCAAATCGCTAATGCCGGCGCGATCAAGCCAGCCGGCGATCGATATGGCAAGATCGCTGATATCACTTCACCGCATCTTGAGACGTTGAGGCAAACGGCGGCAAGACCGCCTTGCTCAATGAAGGGCTCGAACGACGGGGTCATGTGCCGTCAACCGGCTATGCGTCCAGCGCAACGGTGCATTGCAACATCTTCTTTTTGCAACGCACCATAACTATGTCATGCTCCATATCGATCAGGGAGGAACAACCTGCCGCAACAATGCGGCACAGAAGGAACCTCGCTATGATTCTCGACAGCCTCATGAGCCGCGCTCGCACCAGCATCGCCAAGCGCCGGCAATACAACCGCCTCGTCGCCGAAATCGACTCTTTTTCCAGCCGCGATCTGGCCGACATGCGCGCCGACCGCAGCGAAATGCTCTACCAGGTCCACAAGCAGATCTACGGCTGAGGCGGACGCGTGATCCCGAACCGAAGGTCATCGCAGCAAAAAGTTGCAGACTTTTCGGACGAGATCATGCGCAACCAGAACTGTTTGATCGGCTTAGCCAATCCATTCGATCCAGCGGCCGTGGTAATCGCAATGGGCCAGGCGGCGTGTCTCGCCGCCGGGCCATAGAGTGAGGCTGAGTACCGCCCACTGCTTTGGGGGATCGCGCGGCTCCATCCTCAGCCTTGCGATAGGCGCAACGGCCGTGGCCTCTCTGCCCGCCTGCTCTAGCGTGGCGGTGATGGCATCCTTGGTCGCCCGCGGCAGATATTGCCACATGATCGAATGATAGAGCACGAAGGCGCCGCCCTGCTGCCGTGCGGCCAGTGCCTTCTCGACAAAATCCGCCGCGTCCGCTTTGACAAGCAGCGGTTGAAGCTTTTCGGTAAGTGACAGCGCGGCGTCGAGCCGGGCCAGCCGCGCTGCCTGATCGGCCCAGACGTAAGACCGAAGCCGTAACCGCGCCGATGCGTCGGCGACATCGACCGGCGCGATGTCGCAGCCGGCGCGATGGCGGACGTTGATCGCTCCACCAAGCGGCACAGCGAGGCCGCGCACCTCCGGCGCCAGCCGGACGGGGGAGGCCGGGTCTCCCCACTCGGCATCGCCGTAGCGGTAGTGAAAGCTGTCGAACAGGAGATTGAGCCCGGCGCTGGCGCCGATCTCGCACAGATCCAGCGGCAGGCCGGTTTCCCGCGCCACCGTCAGAAATCCCGGCAGCAGCATCGCCGACCGGGCGATTTCATTGGTCTGCGGCGCGCCGGCGAGGCCGGCGACGATCTGCTCGTCGGATAGCGCAATTGCCTCCGGCAGCACCGCCGCGATCTCGGATTCGCTTGTCTGGTTGGGCGGATAGATCAGTGCCAGTCGCTCACTGGCACCCGTCAGGACCAACGTATGCAGCGCGCCGCAGAGCCGCAATGCGAGGGCGTCGGCGCGCGCGTCGCCCGGCCAGCCGAGCATCGCCTGCCCGGTTCTGGTGTTTGCGTCGAGAACCTTGGCCAGCGCACGGCATAAATTCGCGGTGAACGGCGAACCAAGCCCATCGCAGGCTTTCGCCTGAGCCAGAAAATGATCGCGGATGTCTCGTTCGTCCATCGCGTTTCCGGTGCCTTAGCCCGGCGCGGCCAGCGCCTTCTCGATCTCCGGCAAAAGCAGCGTCTGCGCCGAGCCTGGGGTCAGCGGGCCGACATGCTTGTAGGCGATCTTGCCGTCCTTGCCGATGACGAAGGTTTCCGGCACGCCGTAGACGCCCCAGTCGATCGCCGCGCGCCCCGCCGCGTCGACGCCGATCGCCTGGAACGGATTGCCGAGATCGCCGAGGAACCGGCGGGCGTTTTCCGGCTGATCCTTGTAGTTGAGCGCGGCTATGACAAAGCGCTTGTCCTGCGACAGCGCCAGCAGCACCGGATGTTCGTCGCGGCATGGCCCGCACCACGACGCGAAGACGTTGACCAGTGTGACCTTGCCGGCGAACTGCCTGGAATCGAGCCCCGGCAAATTCATGCCCTCCAGCGCCGGCAGATTGGTCTGCGGCGCCGGCAGGCCGATCAGCGCCGATGGCACTTCCGAGGTGTCGCGGCCGGACAGCAGCTGCGTCAGGAACAGCCCCGCCAGCCCAAGGAAAATCACCAAAGGCAACAGCACGATTAGGCGCCGCCCGCGCGCCGGCGTTTCCGTTTCCATGCTCATGATTTCCGCGCCTTGTCGGAGCGCCGCCGCACGCCGGATGCTTCCAGCTCGGCGAGGTCCCTCTTGCGCGCACGCTGGTCGAACAGGATCCAGCCGATCAGCCCGGCCAGAACCACGGCCGTGATGGCATAGGCAGCGGTCACATAAAGCGCATGCACGCTCATATGGGTCGCTCCGCCGGCGCAAAACCTTTCAGCCGGACCATTCCGCTTCGTTCGATCATGCCTTTTCTTAACCTTGCGCCATCGGCTTCGCAATCGACAGCAGCGCCGCAGCCCTTGACGCGATGCAACCACGAACGATGGCCGGCCACATCAGTCTGTTCCATGACGCAGCGCCAATGCTGCCGCAACCGGCCCCAGCACGGCAAGAAACAAGGTCAGCGCGGCGAGGATGAGGAAAGGCTGTAGGAACGGATCGGGGTTGGCCACCGCGCCATAGCTTGCCGAGACGCCAAAGATCAGCACGGGAATGGTCAGCGGCAGCACCAGCACCGAGATCAGCAGCCCGCCGCGCGGCAGCGCCACCGCCACCGCCGCACCGGCAGCGCCGATGAAGGTGATCGCCGGTGTGCCGACCAGAAGGGTCAGCGCCGTGGCGCCGATGCCAACCGGCTCCATGTTCATGAACAGGCCGAGCAAGGGTGCCGCAATGACCAGTGGCAGCACGCTTCCCGCCCAATGCGCCAGGCATTTCGTCAGCACGGTCAGCGCCAGCATCTGCCGGTCGTTGCCGAGCACCAGAAGATCGAGCGAGCCGTCTTCCCGGTCGGCCTGAAACAATCGGTCGAGACCGAGCAGGCAAGCGAGTAAGGCGCCGATCCACAGGATCGCCGGGCCGATGCGGGCGAGCAAATTGAGGTCCGGTCCGACGCCGAAAGGGATCGTGGCGATCACGGCGAGAAAGAAGATCACGCCGGTCAGCGCCCCGCCGCCGGCACGGATACTCAGGCGGATATCGCGCAGGAAAAGGGCTAGCATGGCGTGAGATGCCTTTGCCCAGGCACCCCCCTCTGGCCTGCCGGCCATCTCCCCCGCAAGGGGGGAGATTGGCTGGCACGACTGCCTTCGCCAATCCCGATCGTTGAGAGATGAGCGCAGCGACGAAGCTGCCAATCTCCCCCCTTGCGGGGGAGATGGCCGGCAGGCCAGAGGGGGGTGGGACGGAACGCCAACATTACCGAGTTTCCCCCATCCTCAATTCCTTCGCCCCCCCAAGCCCCAGCGGCAGATGCGTGGCCGCCACAACGATCCCCCCCTTCTCAAGATGCTTCCGCATCATTCCGCCGAATCGCCCTTCCGATGCCTTGTCCAGCCCGGCCGTCGGCTCGTCGAGCAGCCACAATGGCCGCCGGCTGACAAGCAGCTTTGCGATTGCCGCTCGGCGACGTTGCCCGGTGGAGAGATAGCCGAACGGCAGATGGCCGATACCATCAAGCCCGACCGCTTCGAGCGCCTCTTCAGCGCCCAAAAAATCAGCGCCCAAAAAATCGCGCCAGAAGCGCAGATTTTTCGCCACGCTCAGCGCCGTCTTCATCGCGTTCTGGTGGCCGAGATAATGGCAGGCCGAGGCAACCGACGGAAAATCCTCGCCGCCGCCTTCGATAAGCACACGGCCTGCCGCCACCGGCAGCAGCCCGGCAACCACCCTGAGCAGCGTCGACTTCCCCGCGCCGTTCGGCCCGGTGACGATCAGCGCCTGGCCTTTCTCAAGGGCAAAGTTGATGCCGGAAAAAACCGCCTCGCCGCCGCGTTCGCCGCCTAGATTTTCGGCGATCAGCCGCATTCCTTGCCCGTCCCGAAAGCACCGCGCCACGGCTGCTGCCGCATCGCACAAAATAGCCTTTCGACTGTCTAGAACTATTCCAGGAAATTCTCTATATGCGGGTCATCCGTGCCAGCGGTCGGCACGGGAAGCGAATTAGCGCCGAACCAGCGCACGCGCCGCCTTGAACGGCTCGGGTTGGCTGGGAACGGACAGCGGAAATGGCCGTACCCGCACCTTTGCGCGTGATTGCATGCCATCGGCGTCCGTTCCCTTTCAGGCTGAACAGACAAGGACGGATCACACGTGTCAAAATCCCTCGATAGTTTCAATTGCTGCCGCACGCTGACCGCAGGCGGCACCGACTATGTTTATTACGACCTTGTCGAGGCCGAGAAGAACGGCCTCACCGGCATCGCCCAGCTGCCCTATTCGATGAAGGTGCTGCTGGAGAACCTGCTGCGCAACGAGGACGGCCGTTCCGTCACCAAGGAGAGCATCCAGGCGGTCGCCGGCTGGCTGATCGACAGGGGCACCGCCGGCGTCGAGATTGCCTATCGCCCGGCCCGTGTGCTGATGCAGGATTTCACCGGCGTTCCGGCCGTGGTCGACCTGGCCGCCATGCGCGATGCCATGGTCTCGCTCGGCGGCGACCCGCAAAAGATCAATCCGCTGGTGCCCGTCGACCTGGTCATCGATCACTCGGTCATCGTCGATGAATTTGGCACGCCGCTGGCTTTCGCCCGCAATGTCGAGCTTGAGTACGAGCGCAACGAGGAGCGCTACAAGTTCCTGAAATGGGGCCAGCAGGCCTTCCGCAATTTCCGCGTGGTGCCGCCCGGCACCGGGATCTGCCACCAGGTCAATCTCGAATATCTCGGCCAGGTGGTGTGGACCAACACTGAAGGCGGCGAAACCACCGCCTATCCCGACACCTGCGTCGGCACTGATTCGCACACCACCATGATCAACGGCCTTGGCGTGCTCGGCTGGGGCGTCGGCGGCATCGAGGCCGAGGCCGCCATGCTCGGCCAGCCCGTCTCCATGCTGTTGCCCGAAGTCATCGGCTTCCGCCTCACCGGCAGACTCAGGGAAGGCGTCACCGCCACCGACCTCGTGCTCACCGTCACCCAGATGCTGCGCAAGAAGGGCGTCGTCGGCAAGTTCGTCGAGTTCTTCGGTCCGGGGCTGTCCAACATGACGCTGGCCGACCGCGCCACCATCGGCAACATGGCGCCCGAATATGGCGCCACCTGCGGCTTCTTCCCGGTTGATGGCGAAACCATCCGCTACCTCACCATGTCCGGCCGCGAGGAAAGCCGCATCGCGCTGGTCGAGGCGTATGCCAAGGCGCAAGGCATGTGGCGCGATACCAGCTCTGCCGACCCGGTCTTCACCGACCTGCTCGATCTCGATCTCGGCAGTGTCGTGCCGTCGATGGCCGGCCCCAAGCGTCCGGAAGGCCGGGTCGCGCTGGAAGGCATTCCGGCCGGCTTTGTCAAGGCGATGGAAACCGAATACAAGAAGGCCGCCGAAATCGACAGGCGCTATGCCGTCGAGGGCACCGATTACGACCTTGGCCATGGCGACGTCGTCATTGCCGCCATCACCTCCTGCACCAACACCTCGAACCCGAGCGTGCTGATCGGCGCCGGGCTTTTGGCACGCAACGCCAACCGGCTCGGGCTCAAGCAGAAGCCGTGGGTCAAGACATCGCTGGCGCCGGGCAGCCAGGTCGTCGCCGAATATCTGGAGAAATCCGGCCTGCAGAAGGAACTCGACCAGATCGGCTTCAATCTGGTCGGCTTCGGCTGCACCACCTGCATCGGCAATTCCGGCCCGTTGCCGGCGCCGATCTCCAGGACGATCAACGATAAAGGTTTGATCGCTGCCGCGGTGCTTTCCGGCAACCGCAATTTCGAAGGCCGCGTCTCGCCCGACGTGCAGGCGAACTACCTCGCCTCGCCGCCGCTGGTCGTCGCCCACGCGCTGGCCGGGACCGTGACCAAGGACCTGACCACCGAGCCGCTCGGCGAGGACCGTGACGGCAACCCGGTCTACCTCAGGGACATCTGGCCGAGCTCGGTCGAGATTCAGGAGTTCATCGAGAAGAACGTGACGCGCGAACTGTTCGCCCGCAAATATGCCGATGTCTTCAAGGGCGACGAATACTGGCAGAACGTCAAGGCGCCGGAGGGCCAGACCTACGCCTGGGACGACAATTCGACCTATGTGCAGAACCCGCCCTATTTCGCCGGCATGACGTCAGGCTTTGGCACAATCGAAGACATCAAGGGCGCACGCGTGCTCGGCCTGTTAGGGGACAAGATCACCACCGACCACATCTCACCGGCCGGCTCGATCAAGGCGGCCTCGCCGGCCGGCAAGTACCTCATGGATCATGGCGTCGGCGTTGCCGACTTCAACCAGTACGGCACACGGCGCGGCAATCACGAGGTGATGATGCGCGGCACCTTCGCCAACATCCGCATCCGCAACCACATGCTGGGCGAGAACGGCCGCGAGGGCGGCTACACCATCCACTATCCGTCGAAGGAAGAGAGATCGATCTACGACGCCGCCATGGAGTACAGGAAGGAAGGCGTGCCGCTGGTCATCTTCGCTGGTGTCGAATACGGCAACGGCTCGTCGCGCGATTGGGCGGCCAAGGGCACCAACCTGTTGGGTGTTCGCGCCGTCATCGCTCAGTCGTTCGAGCGCATCCACCGCTCGAACCTGGTCGGCATGGGCGTCATCCCCTTTGTTTTCGAGGAGGGCACCTCATGGGCCTCGCTCAACCTCCAGGGCGACGAACTGGTCGAGATCGACGGACTGAGCGCCATCAAGCCGCGCCAGAAGATGGTCGCGAAAATCACCTATAGCGACGGCACGGTGAAGAACATTCCGATCATCTGCCGCATCGATACGCTGGACGAGCTCGACTACTTCAAGAACGGCGGCATCCTGCAATATGTGCTGCGCGATCTGGCAGCATAGGAATTAGGGAGTAAGGGAGTAGGGCAGTAAGGGAGTAGGGAAGACATTCCCCTATTCCCCTATTCCCCTATTCCCCTATTCCCCTATTCCCCTATTCCCCTACCTTTGGCGCTCCGAAACGCGCCGCCGCCGCCAGCAGCACGCCGAGCATCAGCCCGTTGAGGACGTGCCACAGGAAATGCGTGCCGAGCGGGAAGCTGCCGCAGACCAGCGGATCGATCATCCTGAAGATGACCGACACAACGAAGATCGCCGAGCCGGCCAGATTGTACCAGCCGGCCCGGTTGCCGCTCGCCGCCACTATGACGCCGAAGAAGGCGAGCGCCAGGAAGGGCGGCAGATAGCCGGTCGTGCCGTTTGATGCCTGGCGCAGCCAGTCCGGCACCGCCCAGGTCAACAATCCGGTGACGGCATAGAAGGCGACGAAGATGGCGGTTGCCTTGCCCCATTTCATGCCGAGGAAACGGCGCAGGTTGAACAGCGTGTAGGCCAGCGTGAACCCGGCGATCGGCAGCACGTCGGCCCACACCGTGCCATGGTTGGCAAAGGTGTGGAACAGCGCCGAGCCGATGCCAATCGCCACCACCCACCAGGCCAGAACTTCGGCGAAGATGCCGGTGCCACGCCGGCGCACCTCTCGGAGACCCCACAGCCCGGCGACAAGAAAAGCCAGATTGGTCAGTGCGTTGACCGGCTCGGCCCAGAGCTCCGGCCCGACCCGCTCGCAGTACAGGTCGACCGGCGTCAGGAGAGTTTGCCACATGCTGATTGTTGCCCGAATCGGTATCTACCCTGAAGTGTAGCCCGTCCTGTTGCGCGCTTGCAGTTGGTTGCAGCGCTAAAATTTCACCGCAACGTGACTTCCCGTTGACTGCCGCTTCTGCCACATATTTCGCCAATCAGAATAAAGCCGGCCATCACCGGCGGGAGTCGAAACGGCTATGACACCTCGAAGACCATTGCGGCTTGCGGCATTGGCGCTGGCCCTCTCGGTGTTTGCCGGCGCTGGACTTGGCGGCAGTGCGCTTGCCGGCGAGGCCGACAAGCCCCAGGCTGACAAAGCCTCGACTGACGAACCGTTGGGTGTGGTCGAGCTCTTCACCAGCCAGGGCTGCAGTTCCTGCCTGCCGGCCGATGAATTCTTTGCCGAGCTTGCCACCAAGGAGAACATCGTCGCGCTCGCCTATCATGTCGACTACTGGGATTATCTCGGTTGGAAGGACACGCTGAGCCGCAAGGAGAACACCGAGCGGCAATATGAGTATATGCGTGCCTTCGGCAGCCGCTCGGTCTATACGCCGCAGGCCGTCATCAATGGCCGCAGCCATGTCAACGGCGCCAGCCGCAAGGAAGTCGACGGCGCGCTCGCCCGCATGGAGAGATCAGGCGAAGGCATGCGGGTCAGCATCAAGGTCAGCCGAACCAGCGACCGCGTCACGATCGACGCCGGCGATGCCGGGACCGGCCCCAGCGATGCCCATGTCGTCATCGTCTATTTCGACCCGCCGCAGACGATCAAGATCGGCAAGGGCGAAAACACCGGCCGCAGCATGACCTACTGGAACGCCGTCTCCGGCATCCAGACCGCCGGCATGTGGCACGGCAAGGCGCAGCGCTACGAATTGCCGATGAGCGTGATTTCCAAGAAAGGCGGCTGCGCCGTGCTGCTGCAATCGGTGGGCAAGGACGGCCTGCCGGGTCCCATTCTGGGCGCCGCCTTAATCCACAAGCCTTTACCGGCTGCGCATTCTCGCCCGTAGCATTTTGCAGCCAAACGTCTTCGTTTGGCGTCCGACAAAATGCGTTAAATAGTAAGAGAGCGCGGATTTGGTTCCACCAAAACGCAAAGCGCTCTCGGCGTCCGCTTCCATCCAGGCATAAAAAACCGGCGTCAGCTTGCTTCTGACGCCGGTCATTTAGGTTTTGGGATCGTCGCACTCGATTTTTCGCAGGGAAAACCGAGGTTGGTTCGATCCGACGCAGACCCGTGGGCGGGGGGCTTGGGGTTTACGAGCCAGTGCCGGACCGAACCGTCTCAGGCAACACCCGTAAATTCGTCGGACATTGGGGCATTAGCGCGGATAAAAGAAGGCAGGATTGTGGCGAAGCATCACCAATTCCAACGGGCGTTTTATAAACGTGACTGGACACCGGGGAAACGGTGCGCCGCCAGCCTTTGTCCGGGTGGGCTTGCAATTCCACGGCGAAAGCGCCAACTTTGATTGGTGTAAGATTCATTCGAAGGGATCGAGGCATGACTGATCACGGCAGTGGGACGGAGGATGGGGACGCATCCGCAATACTGATCCCGCTGCATGAGGCAAGACGCGAACGCCTCGACCAACCGGTGCGGTTCGACCGGCGTGAATTGGACCAGATCCTGAGGCTTTACGGGCGCATGGTCGCCGCCAATGAATGGCGCGACTACGCCATCGACCATCTCACCGACCGCGCCGTCTTTTCCGTCTTCCGTCGCACCAGCGAGGTGCCGCTGTTCCAGATCGTTAAGGATCCGAAGCTGGCGCGCCGGCAAGGCGCATTCGCCGTTATTGCCGCTGGCGGCCGCATCCTCAAGCGCGGCCAGGAACTTGGCCGCGTGCTCGGCGTCTTCGACCGCACGCTGAAGCTGGTCGAGGCCTAGCTACTTATTGCTGCTGGCGGAATCTCCGTTCCGGCAACGAGTTGGGATCGGGCGGAACCAGAGCTCCGTCATTCATCGGCAGCTGCATGAACACCGTGTCGAGCCAGCGTCCGTGCTTGTAGCCGGAGCCTTCCAGGCGGCCCGAATGGCGAAAGCCTAGCTTTTCATGCAGCCGCACCGAGGCACTGTCCGGCCGACCGTCGCCGATCACCGCGATGATCTGGCGGAAGCCCGCCGCCTCGGCCGCCTCGATCAACCCTTGCATCAGCTTGAGCCCGATGCCATGGCCCTTGGCCTCGGGCGCGACATAGACAGAGTCCTCGACGACAAACCGGTACGCAGGCCGCGCCCGGAAGGGGCCGGCATAGGCATAGCCGAGCACAATGCCGTCTTTTTCCGCCACCAGATAGGGAAAGCCGCCCGCCATCAAACTGTCGAAGCGTTGGCCCATCTCGGCGCGATCAGGCGGCTCCATTTCGTAGCTCGCCGTGCCATGGGTCACCGCATCGGCATAGATATCCGTGATCCGATCGAGATCGGCCGAAGACGCAGGCCGTATCGTGATGCTGCTCATAATTTATGCAAGTCGTTCATCTGCCTTCCATCACAGCAAAGGTCGGCACAAAAGGAAAGGGCGGCCTTTGGGCCGCCCTTTCCAAAATCGCTGGTCCAGAGACGCAGGGACCGTTTTAACGGCGGTCGCCCATGAACTGCAGCAGGAACATGAACAGGTTGATGAAGTCGAGATAGAGCCTCAGAGCACCCATGATCGCCTTGCGGCCGGCGACATCAGTCTCGTCGCCCTCGAAATACATCTCCTTGATGTTCTGCGTATCGTAGGCGGTGAGGCCTGCGAAGATCAGCACGCCGATCGCCGAAACGGCGAAGGAAAGCGCCGACGACTGCAGGAAGATGTTGATCACCATCGCGATGATCAGACCAACCAGGCCCATGATCAGGAACGAACCGAACCCGGAAAGGTCACGCCTGGTCGTGTAGCCGTAGAGCGACAGCCCGCCAAAGGCGGCGGCGGTGGCGAAGAAGGTCTGCGAGATACTGGCGGTGGTGTAGACCAGGAAGATCGACGACAGCGACAGGCCGACGAGGCCGGCATAGACCCAGAACGTCGTCTGCGCAGCCGAAACGCTCATCGACTGGACACGGAACGACAGGAACATCACCGCTGCCAGCGGGGCAAAGATCACCAGCCATTTCAGCGGCGAGCCGAAGATCGCGTAGCCGAAGGAGGTCAACATGTCGCCATTCGGCAGCGTGGCGACCGCCGAAGCCGGATCGGTGGTGGTGGCCAGCATGATCGTTCCGACCGCGGCGAGGCCGGTGATGAGGAGGCCAAGCCCCATCAGATTGTAGACCTTGATCATATAGGCGCGCAGGCCCTGGTCGATAGCAGCATCGACGCCGGCGCCGGGCACGGCACGCGTCTGATAATTGCGAACGGGTTCAGCCATGGAAATCCTCATATTGCTTCTGCCCCGTCCGGTGTCCGGCCCATTTGGACCGCGGCGCCGCTGGCGGGGCTCCAGCATGCCTGCAGCGAAATATGATGGTTATTGGCGTCAAGAACAAGACCGTAACCGAGCGTAATGCTTCGTGAAGACCCGAAAATCCGCATTTATCGGCCTTCCGAAGCCCAACATTAACAAGATTTAACCGAATCTTGGTCGCGTTGAGCCTGGATATGCTTGCAGATCAAAGGTTGCGCAGCACCGGCGCCGCCTTGTGACCCAGCACCCGCCAGGTGCCGGCGAGGCCAATTCCGACCGTGACCACCAGCGCAAAGACGATGGTTGCCACCGCCACATCAGGCATGAAATGCGATGGCAGCGTCATCACGCGCGCGACAACGAACCACGCGGCAACCCCGCCTGCCGCCAGCGCGAACATCGCAGTGGCGAGGCCGATCAGCATGTATTCCAGCGAAAAGGCCGCGATCAGCGTTTTCCTGGTGGCGCCCAGCGTCTTCAGCACCACCGCGTCGTGGATCCGGGCCCGATTGCCGGCAGCCAGTGCGCCGGCCAGCACCAGCACCGAGGCGATCAGCGCCACGCCGGCCGCGGCCCTGATCGCGGTGCCGAGTTGCGCCACCAGCCGGTTGACGATGTCGAGCGCGTCCTTGACCCTGACTGTCGTCACCGCGGGAAAGGCACGGGTGACGGCGTTGAGAAGCCGGGCATCGTCGGCCGGCGACGCGCCCTTTTCGGTCAGCGTCGCCAGCCAGCTATGCGGCGCGCCGGCAAATGTGCTGGGCGAGAACACCATGACGAAGTTGATGCCCATGGTCTCCCATTCGACCTGGCGGAAGTTGGCGATCTTCGCCGTCACGTTGCGGCCAAGCACGTTGACGCTGATGGTGTCGCCGAGTTTCAGCCCGATCTCTTTGCCTTCCTCGGCCGAAAACGACACCAGCGGCTCGCCGGCATAATTGTCCGGCCACCATGTCCCTTCGGTCAGCGTCGCATTCGCGGGAATGCTGGCCTCGTAGGTCAGCCCGCGATCGCCGCGCAGCACCCAGGCTCCTTCCGGCGCAACCCTGACCTTGTCGACGTCGACGCCGTTCAGCGCCATCACCCGGCCGCGCAGCATCGGCACCTTGACCAGCGTGCCCTGCGGCGCTTGCCTGCTGACCAGCGCGGAGAACGCATCGACATCGCTGCTCTGGATATCGACGAAGAAGAAGTTCGGCGCCCGTTCCGGCAGGCTGCCGGAAATCTGCCGCCTGAGATTGCCGTCGATCAGCGCCAGCGTCACCAGAAGTGTCAATCCCAGTCCCAGCGACAGCACCACCGACGGCGTCAACGCACCTGGCCGATGAATGTTGCCGATGGCTAGCCGAAGCGCCGTCGAGCCAACGCGCGGGCTTCTTTTGGCGGCCCACTGCACCAGCGCGCCGACGATGCGCAGCACCAGGAAAGCGAAAATGGTGGCGCCGACGAAGATCGAGGCGATATAGCGGTCGCCGGAAAACAGAATGGCCAGCGCCGCCAGGAGCAGCGTGATGCCGAGCGCCGCCGCCGTGTAGAGTGGGCGCGGAAAACCGCGGCCCTCAAAACCCATTTCGCGAAACAGCGCCGTCGCCGGCACGTCGCGCGCACGGCCGAGCGGCAGCAAGGCGAAAGCCAGCGTCACCAGCAGCCCGAACAGCGCCGCCATGCCAAGCGCGCCGGGATAGAACCCACCTTCCGCCGGCACCGGAATGACCGACCGGGGTACCGCGCTCGCCGCAAACGGCATCAGCGCGCCAAGCACAAGGCCGAGCGTGATGCCGAGCGCGGCGATCATCAGTATCTGCACCAGGTATACGGTAAAGACGAAACCGCCCGAGGCGCCCAAGCTCTTGAAGGTGGCGATGACGCTGCGCTTGCCGTCGAGATAGGCGCGCACCGCATTGGCGACGCCAACGCCGCCGACCACCAGTGCCGTCAGCCCGACCAGCGTCAGGAACTGCGAGAACCGTTCGATGTTGGAAGACAACGCCGGCGCCGCGTTGCTGCGCGTGCGGATCGACCAGCCGGCCTCGGGAAAATCCTCGGCGGCCTGATCCTGGATCATCTTGATACGCGCTTCGCTGGCGCCGCTGGGCAGCCGGACCTTGTAGGCGTTCTCGACCAGGCTGCCGGGCTGGATCAGGCCGGAAGCGGCAAGTCCGTCCGTCGAGATCATCAGCCGCGGCGCAAAGCCGAAGCCGTCGGATATCGCGTCCGGCTCGTTGATGAGCCTGGCGCGCAGTTCGAATGTGGCGCTGCCGAGCTTCAACCGGTCGCCGACCCCCAGGTTCAGTCGTTCGAACAACAGGTCGGGTGCGGCGGCGCCGAAAACACCGGATTTTTCGCCGAACAATTCCTGCTTCGACAACGCCGGCTCGGTCATCAGCGCGCCATAGAGCGGATAGGCCCCATCGACCGCCTTGGCCTCGACCAGCGCCTGATCGGAACCGTCCTGGAGCCGCGCCATCGAACGCATGTTGGCGCTGTGCGAGACCGTGCCCAGCCGGTCGAGAAAGACGTGCTCGGCTTGCGTCGCAGCGCGCTGATTGAGCTGGAAACGAAGGTCGCCGCCGAGCAGCGACTGGCCTTCGTTGGCGACACCGGCGGTAATCGCCCGGGCCACGGAATTGACGCCGCCGATCGCCGCGACGCCAAGCGCGATGCAGGCAAGGAAGATCAGGAAACCGGACAGCCCGCCGCGCATCTCGCGCAGCGAAAAGCGGAAGGCGAGTGAAAAGGTGCGCGCCCAAGTGCCCCCCTCATCCAGCCGCGGAGCCTGTCCTCGGGCTTGCCGGAGGGAAGACCCGTGGGCGTCCACCTTCTCCCTGAGGGGAGAAGAGGTCGCCAACGCCGGCGCCAGCCTCTTCTCCCCGCCGGGGAGAAGCTGGCCCGAAGGGCCGGATGCGGGGGTCTTGTCAGCCATTGCGCTACGCCGTCACTTTAAGCAACGGCGTGTCCTCGATCCGGCCCGACCGCATCGACACCTGCCGGGAGCAGCGTGCGGCAAGCACCGGATCGTGCGTGACCAGCACCAGCGTCATGCCGCGCTCGGCCGCTTTGGCGAACAGAAGATCGGCGATCTGCCGTCCCGTTGTCTGGTCGAGATTGCCGGTCGGCTCGTCGGCGATCAGGATGCGCGGCGACGGCGCCAGCGCCCGGGCGATCGCCACACGCTGCTGTTCGCCGCCGGACAATTCGCCGGGATAGTGGGTGACGCGGTCGCTCAAGCCCACCGCCTCCAGCTCCCGCGCCGCTACCCCGAACGGATCGGCATGACCGGCAAGTTCCAGCGGCACTGCGACATTTTCAAGCGCCGTCATGTTGGGAATGAGATGAAAGGACTGGAAGACGATGCCAATGTTTCGCCCGCGAAACGACGCGATTTGATCTTCGCTCTTGCCGTTCAGCAATTCGCCGGCAATTCGTACCGTGCCCGAATCGACCCTTTCCAGGCCGGCAAGAACCATGAGCAGCGTCGACTTTCCCGAGCCTGACGGACCGACGATGCCGGTCGCCTCGCCATCAGCCACATCGAGGCTGACACCTTTCAGCACATGAACGGAAGACGCTCCCTCGCCGAGCGTCAGCGATACGTTTTTCAGCGCGATGACGGCTTCTGTCAAAATAAAATCGTCCTATATGGGAGAGGGGAGGCTGGAATTCCGCCTGCCGCCAAAAACGTCCTTTCGTCATATGGGGCCTGCCGCATGGCTTTCAAACACACACTTGCCGCAGTCTTCATCCTTTTCCTTGGAATTTGCGGCGCCATTTCGTCGGCGCGCGCCGAGCCCTTGGAGATCGTCGGTTTCGGCGACAGCCTGATGGCGGGCTTTGGCCTCGGACCAGACGAAGGTTTCACCCAGAAACTTGAGGCAGCACTTCGCGCCAAGGGCCACGATGTGACCGTCGCCAATGCCGGTGTCTCCGGCGATACGTCGAGTGGAGGCCTGTCGCGGCTCGACTGGTCGGTGCCGGACGGCACGCAGCTCGTCATCCTCGAGCTCGGCGCCAACGACATGCTGCGCGGCGTTTCTCCCGCCATCACGCAAAAGAATCTGGACGCCATGCTGGCGAAGCTGAAGCAGCGCAAGATCGCCGTGCTGCTGGCCGGCATGCGCGCCGCACCCAATCTCGGCGCCGACTATCAGAACGGCTTTGACGCGATCTTTCCGGAACTGGCGGAAAAATACGGCGTCCCGCTCTATCCGTTCTTTCTCGACGGCGTCGCCGGCGAGCCCGCCTTCCAACTCGAGGACGGTCTGCACCCGAATGCCAGGGGCATCGACCGGATGGTCGAGCGCATACTGCCGGATGTCGAAAAAGCCATTGCCGTAGTTAAGGGCAACTCTTGAAGGACTGAATTTCGATGAGGGTACGCATTCCCCGGACGATTTGATTTTAGGCCAGGTGCGACCAACAAACCGCTTGCCCCGCTCGATTTTCGATGATTCGCTAGGGACAAGAGTTCGATTCGAGGACAGGAGGCTTACCATGCCGCGTCTTTTCACCGCCCTCGAAATCCCGCGTGACGCCGCCCTTTCGCTGTCCCTGCTCCGGGGCGGCCTGCCCGGGGCCCGCTGGATCGACGTCGAAAACTACCATTTGACGCTGCGCTTCATCGGCGATGTCGAAGGCCATGTCGCCGACGAGATCGCCAACGCGCTCGACCGTGTCCACCGCCCATCCTTCGCGCTGACACTGTCCGGCGTCGGCGCCTTCGGCCAGAAGAAGCCGCACGCGGTGTGGGCCGGCGTCTCCGCCTCGCCCGATCTTTCGGCACTGCAAGCCGAAATCGAGCGCATCTGCCAGCGCCTCGGCATCCCCGCCGATCCGCGCAAGTTCATGCCGCATGTGACCTTGGCGCGCTTACGCAATTCGAGCCCGCTCGATGTCGCCCAGTATCTTTCGGCACGCGGCAATTTTTCGACGCTGCCCTTCCGTGTCAGCCGCTTCGTCCTGATGTCGTCGCGCGATTCGGTCGGCGGCGGACCCTACATCGTCGAGGAGGCCTGGCCGCTGTCGGACGCCGACAGCCGTGCCTCGAGCCGCGTCGCCAGCGCCTCCGACGCTTCGCGGATCATGCGGTAGACCGAGGCAAACGCCTCCGGCCCCTCGTGGTAGGGATCGGGCACGTCGCTCACCCTTCCCTGCGCGAACTCCAGGAACAGATGGACCCGGTCGCGCATGGCGGCGGGCACCAGCGCTTTCAGATCCCGGAGATTCGATCGGTCCATGGCAAGAAGCAGGTCGAAACGCGAGAAATCGTCCGGCGTCAGCTTGCGCGCCTTCTGTCCGGAAATATCGATGCCGTGCCGCTCTGCGATCGACATCGAGCGCGGGTCGGGTGCCGAGCCGGCTTCCCAGTCGCTGGTTCCGGCCGAATCAAGCAGGATATCCCGATCGAGACCGCGCTCCGCCAGGACGGCGCGCAACACGCCTTCGGCCAACGGTGAGCGGCAGATATTGCCGAGACAGACGAAAAGAATGGATTTTATCGGCTTTGCGCTCATCGATCCGGCACTATGCTGAAGACTGCGAATCCAGATAGCACGGGAAACGACTATGACGAGAGAGAAACTGAGCAAGGAGGCGGTCGCCGAGGCGCTGGCCGGGCTCGACGGCTGGTCGCTGGCCAGGGACGGCGGCTCGATCGCGCGCACCTTCACCTTCAGGAATTTTTCCGAAGCCTTCGCCTTCATGACCCGCGTCGCCCTGGCGGCGGAGAAGATGGACCATCACCCCGACTGGTCGAATGTCTACAAGACCGTGAACGTGACGCTGAACACCCATGATGCCGGCGGCCTGACCGCGCTCGATTTCGAACTGGCCAAGACGATAAACCGCTATTTCGGCGGTTGAGCCAATGCATGTCGCCCAAAACCTGCCCTCAGGCTTGACCCGGGTGCGCAGCGGTTGGGATAACGACATGATGAAAAGTCAGCATCTTGCAGCGCGGTTCGGGTTTCACCACATTTCCATCGCGGCCGCGCGTGGAGCCACGCGACGGCCGGCAAGGAGAGACTGATGGCGCAAAAATCCGGTTTTGATTTCTTCGGCTTTGGCGGCAAGCCCGGCGATGCGAGCGAAGTGCGCGAGAAATTCTGGCGCACGGCCAAGAGGGCTGCCCGACAGATCCCGTTCATGGAAGAGTTGGTCGCCGCCTACTACTGCGCCATGGACAAGAAGACGCCATTGCGCGCCAAGGGCATCCTGGTGGCGGCGCTCGGCTATTTCGTGCTGCCGGCTGACGTCATCCCCGACTTCGTCTTGGGACTGGGCTTTACCGACGACATCGCGGTGCTGACCGCCGCGATCACCACCGTCAAAGCCCACATCACAACAGCGCATCGGCGCGCCGCCAAGCAGGCGATTGCCGACAACAGCTGAGCCGGCGATAAGTCAGAAAAGTCAAACTCTTGCCGCTTTCGTGGAATCCAAGTCGCGAAAGGGATGTTGCAACTGCCGCTTTTGGAGCGACGGGCGCAAGATGGCGGCGGTTTCCTGGGTGTATCTCCTTTTCCTGAAGGGAAGTTCACCGTTTGGTAACCCAGATTAAATCAAAATGAAGCGACGGGCAGGACGCCGAGCCGGCCTGCCTCCGCACCATATATGGGAAAAGCGATGCGCGGATTGATTGCTACAATTTCGAGCCTGGTCCTGGTGGCCATGACAGCGCCCGCTCTGGCGCAGTCGGCGACCAAGATCGGCCAGCACAATGCCTGGGGCACTTACAGCTACCAGGCGTCGGGCGGCAAGGTTTGCTACGTGTTGACCGTGCCGACCGACAAGCAGCCGCCGACGCTTGACCATGGCGACATGTTCTTCTTCGTCAGCCAGCGGCCGGGACAGCAGGTGTCCTATGAACCGCAATTCATCGCCGGCTACAATTTCCAGGAAAACTCCAAGGCCACCGTCACCATTGACGGCAAGAGCTTTTCGATGTTCACCCGCGGCAAGTCCGCCTGGGTCGAGAACGCAGCCGAGGAGCCGGTGCTCATCGCCGCGATGAAGTCCGGCAGCGACATGAGGGTGCAGGCGAAATCCGGCCGCGGCAACACCACCACCTATGTCTTTTCGCTGAAAGGCATTTCGGCGGCGCTGTCATCCATCGCCAAGTGCAAATAGCCATAGGCGAAGCGGAGTTTGAGCAAGGGCCGGGCCGCAAGCCCGGCTTTCTGCTTTTTAGAACGCCGCTGGCCGGCACATTGGGCGCGCCTTGTATCGCCGTCACCATGACTCCGCCATCAACCTGTGCTATGCGCCGCGCTTCATTTCCAGCACGATGCTGTAATCGGCCGTAAATCGCTTATATCAGTGCAACAATGACCCTTTCATTTGATCTCACCACTGAGGGCGCCCGTGACGCGTTGCGCGCCCGCGCCACGCCGGCCGAAAAACCGTCGCTGATCGGCCTGACCCGGGCCGAGCTTGGCGCAGCCCTCGTTGCGTCCGGCATCGTGCCGGAGCGCCAGGCCAAGATGCGCGCCCAGCAGCTCTGGCACTGGATGTATGTGCGCGGCGTCTCCGACTTTGCCGGCATGTTTAACATATCCAAGGATTTGCGCGCCGAGCTCGACAAGCATTTCACCGTCGCCAGGCCCGAGATCGTCGAGGAGCAGATTTCCTCCGACGGCACGCGCAAATGGCTGTTTCGCTTTCCGCCGCGCGGCGCCGGCCGGCCGGTCGAGATCGAGACCGTCTACATTCCCGAGGAAGGCCGCGGCACGCTCTGCATCTCGTCGCAGGTCGGCTGCACGCTGACCTGTTCCTTCTGCCACACCGGCACGCAGAAGCTGGTGCGAAACCTGACCGCCGAGGAAATCCTCGCCCAGCTTTTGACCGCCCGCGACCGGCTCGGCGATTTCCCCGACCGCGACACGCCCGACGGCGCCATCGTGCCGGCCGAGGGCCGGAAAGTGTCCAACGTCGTCATGATGGGCATGGGCGAGCCGCTCTACAATTTCGAGGCGGTGAAGAAGGCGCTGCTGATCGCGTCCGACGGCGACGGCTTGTCGCTGTCGAAAAGACGCATCACGCTGTCGACCTCCGGCGTCGTGCCGGAGATCTTCCGCACCGGCGAGGAGATCGGCGTCATGCTGGCGATCTCGCTGCACGCCACCAATGACGATCTGCGCGACCTTTTGGTGCCGATCAACAAGAAATATCCGTTGAAAGAGCTGATCGCCGCCTGCCGCGCCTATCCCGGCCTGTCGAACGCCCGGCGCATCACTTTCGAATATGTGATGCTGAAGGACGTCAACGATTCGATCGAGGACGCCAAGGGGCTGATCAAGCTGCTCAAGGGCATTCCGGCCAAGATCAATCTGATCCCGTTCAACCCTTGGCCAGGCACCAACTACCAGTGCTCTGACTGGGAGACGATCGAGAAATTCGCCGACTACATCAACAAAGCCGGTTATGCCTCGCCGATCCGCACGCCGCGCGGCCGCGATATCCTCGCCGCCTGCGGCCAGCTCAAGTCGGAGTCCGAGCGCATGCGCAAGGTCGACCGGCTGGCGCTGGAAGCGTTGATGATCGCGGGGCACGGCGAGGCGTGACCCGTCTCGTGGCCTATCTCGTCCGCTTCGTCGTCATCCTGATCGGCTATGTCGTCGCCGCGCTGGCCGCCAGCGCGTTCCTCAACATCACGTTCCTGGCCTCTCTGGGGCTGATGACGGACGAGACGCAGCCGGCAGCGCAGGCCTCGCTGTGGTTTTCCGTTCCGTTCGTCGCACTGTTCGTCGCCTATTTCGCCTTCATGCCGGCAGCCATCGCCATCCTCGTCTCCGAGATCTTCGGCCGGCGCGACTGGCTGTCCTATGCGCTGGCCGGTGCTGCGGTCGCCGCGGTTTTCCTCGGCTTCGCCTACCAGACGGCCGATGCCAATTTCGAGATCACCGAGCCGCGCGTCGTCGCTGCCGTGATCGGCTGCGGTATGGTCGGTGGCATTTTTTACTGGCTGAGCGCCGGGCGCTGGGCCGGGAGCTGGCGCGAAATCGGAAACCCTATTTTGCCTGGGCCGTCAGGATCTTGAGCGCGAAGGCCGAAAACACCCCGGCGAACAGATAGTCGACGACGCGCGTCACCCGCGGGCTGGTCTTCATCGCCGTCGAGAACTTTTCTGCTGCAAAGACCATCGGGGCTGTCACCGGGATCGACAGCACCACGAACATTGCGCCGAGGAAGAACAGCTTTCCGGGCGCGTTCGGGTCGTGCGCGGAGACGAACTGCGGCAGGAAGGTCATGAAGAACAGAATGATCTTCGGGTTGAGCAGATTGACACCGAGCCCCGCCGCCCAAGCGCGGAACAGCGAAATCTCAGGCCCGGTCTTCTTCTCTGGTGAAAACGCCGACCCCTTGGTGATCGCCTGCCAGGCCAGGAAAACGAGATAGCCGGCGCCGAAGATCTTCAGGGCCAGGAAGGACATCGGCGAGGCGACGATCAGCGCCGAGATGCCGACCACGACCAGCGTGGTGTGAATCAGCGTGCCGCACAGCGCGCCCGCCATAGAGGCAAAGCCGGTGGCGCGGCCATGGCTCAGCGTGCGCGAGACGAACAGCGTCATGTCGGGACCAGGCGTGATCGCCAGGATCACGGTGGCGATGGCGAACTGGATCAGCGTGGTGGTGTCGGGAATGAAGGACATGGGCGGGCCTCTGGATGAAGAAGGCGCAGCCTATACCGCAAGCGCCTTCTCGGCACCAGCGACTGGCCGGCACCACGGCTGATCCAATATGCCAACAGCGACCGGGGGGCCGTTC
The DNA here is from genome assembly GCF_040318115.1 of Mesorhizobium sp. M1312. NCBI lineage: Bacteria > Pseudomonadati > Pseudomonadota > Alphaproteobacteria > Hyphomicrobiales > Phyllobacteriaceae > Mesorhizobium > Mesorhizobium sp. M1312. The sequence goes on from NZ_JAMYLQ010000005.1 coordinate 179,412, forward strand.
GTCCCTTGCGCTAGCCGGAACCGGCGTGATACCTCGCCCGCGAAGAACCCCGTCGCGGAACCGCCCAAAATGTCAAAAGCAAAAGCCGTCAAGAAAGTCGTGCTCGCCTATTCCGGCGGCCTCGACACCTCCATCATCCTGAAATGGCTGCAGACCGAGCTCGGCGCCGAGGTCGTCACCTTCACTGCCGATCTCGGCCAGGGCGGCGAGCTGGAGCCAGCGCGGCGCAAGGCCGAGATGATGGGCATCAAGGACATCCGTATCATGGATGTCCGCGAGGAGTTCGTTTCCGACTTCGTCTTCCCGATGTTCCGCGCCAATGCCGTCTATGAGGGCACCTACCTGCTCGGCACCTCGATCGCGCGGCCGCTGATCTCCAAGCACCTCGTCGAGATCGCCAAAGAAACCGGCGCCGATGCGATCGCCCACGGCGCCACCGGCAAGGGCAACGACCAGGTCCGTTTCGAGCTCTCGGCCTATGCGCTCAACCCCGACATCAAGGTCATCGCGCCGTGGCGCGATTGGTCCTTCAAGTCGCGCACCGACCTGATCAACTTCGCCGAGCAGCACCAGATTCCGGTGCCGAAGGACAAAAAGGGCGACGCGCCGTTTTCGGTCGACGCCAACCTGCTGCACTCGTCTTCCGAAGGCAAAGTGCTGGAAGACCCGTGGAGCGAGCCGCCGGAGTTCGTCCACCAGCGCACCATCTCGCCGATGGACGCGCCGGACAAGGTCACCGAGATCGAAATCGAATTCCTGAAAGGCGATCCGATCGCGCTCGATGGCAAGAAACTGTCGCCGGCGACGATGCTGGCTGCACTCAACGATCTCGGCCGCGACAACGGCATCGGCCGGCTCGACCTTGTCGAGAACCGTTTCGTCGGCATGAAATCGCGCGGTGTCTACGAGACCCCCGGCGGCACCATCCTGATATCAGCCCACCGGGCGATCGAATCGATCACGCTGGATCGCGGTGCGGCCCACCTCAAGGACGAGTTCATGCCGCGCTATGCCGAGCTGATCTACAACGGCTTCTGGTTCGCGCCCGAGCGGCTGATGCTGCAGGCGATGATCGACAAGAGCCAGGAGGATGTCGAAGGCACGGTGCGGCTGAAGCTCTACAAGGGCAACGTCATCGTTACCGGCCGCAAGTCGAAGAAGACGCTCTATTCCGATGCGCTGGTCACCTTCGAGGACGACCGCGGCGCCTACGACCAGAAGGACGCCGAAGGCTTCATCCGCCTCAACGCGCTGAGATTGCGAACGCTGGCGGCGCGCAATCGTAAAAGCTAGCCAGTTTCTCTGTACAGAGGGATTTGGCTCTTTGACTGAGTCAGAGAGGACTATGGGCGGTCGCTGGCGACCGCCTGCCCCAGCCGCCAATCTCCAGCGTCTGCGATTAGCCGTAAGCCCCTGCGCCTTCGTCATCCTAGGGCGAAGCAAGGAGCGAAGCGACGCGGCGCAGACCCTGGGATCCATTCCGTGACTTCAGCCGTAGTATGCTGCGGCTCAGAACGGCGCTTGTATCCACCACTGCGCCAATGGAAGACCAATCCAGAATAGGTCGAGCTTTTTCGCGGAACGGGGTGGTAGCGTTCGGTTCCGCAGGAGCACTGCCGCGAGGTAACGGCATGGATCCAAGGGTCTGCGCCTCGTCGCTTCGCTCCTTGCTTCGCCCTAGGATGACGAAGTGGAGGATGTTTCGGCCAATCTCGAATGTCCTTGCGCCCTGCCATGGAATCGCCGCTGAAAACAATCGACGTTCGCTGTCGCTCGGCTTCCGGGACGAAGACCACTGCGTTGGCCGATGCCTGTTCCGCTGGTGGGCCTTGAGGAGTTCGAGCTGCCTCGCTCGGACCTCGCTGCGATCGAACGCAGGGCCGACATGCCTGCCCATCACGGTTTGCACTGTCGATTCGTCCCGCCTGGCCCCTAGCCGGAAGGCACTTCTTCAGCTCAATATTGCCTAAGGAATATGCGAGGGAACCATGCGAAAACTGATCTCCACCGGCTCGCCCTTCGAGAAGGCCGCCGGTTATTCGCGCGCCGTGGTACAGGGCGACTGGTGTTTCGTTTCCGGGACGACCGGCTACGACTATGCCACCATGTCGATGCCGGAGACGGTCGAGGCGCAGACGCGCAATTGCCTGGCGACGATCGCCAAGGCGTTGCAGGACGGCGGCTTCGAGATGGCCGATGTGGTGCGGCGCATTACTACATCACCGACGCGGCTTTCGTGGACATCGTCTTTCCAATCCTCGGCGAGGCCTTTGGCGACATCAGGCCGGCGGCAACGATGATCGTCTGCCAACTCAACAAGCCGGAAATGAAGATCGAGATCGAAGTGACGGCACTCAAGCGCACGGCCTGAGCGCGGCGGCCGTGCAGAAGCTTGCGCACCGGCGGCAGGACAGCGCCGCCTCTGTCCGGCAGGACTGATGGGGGCGCCAAGGTCGCCAAAGATGCTCTGAACCAAACGCTTGCGCGCCAGCCTCTTGGCGGTTAGCAAGGCCGCGGCTCACGACAGCGCCGCGCGTCCTTTTGGACACGCAATGGAGGCTGTAGCATTTTGGTTCTGCGCATGATCCTTTCCGAAATCGATTCCGATTTCGGGGTCATGCGCCACAATTGGGACGGTTCCGATGGCTTCGAAAAATCTTCTCCTGCTCGCCGGCGACGGCATCGGCCCCGAGGCGATGGCCGAGGTGAAGAAGCTGATATCAGCCATGAACGACAGGCTCGGAAGCGGTTTCGTCACCGATGAGGGGCTGGTTGGCGGCTGCGCCTATGACGCACATGGCGCGGCGATTTCCGATGCCGACATGGCCAAGGCGATGGCTGCCGACGCGGTGCTGTTCGGCGCCGTCGGCGGGCCGAAATGGGATGCGGTGCCTTATGAAGTGCGCCCCGAAGCCGGACTGCTGCGGCTGCGCAAGGATATGGAGTTGTTCGCCAATCTCAGGCCCGCCATTTGCTATCCGGCGCTGGCGGCGTCCTCCTCGCTCAAGCAGGAGGTGGTCGAAGGGCTCGACATTCTGATCGTGCGCGAGCTCACCGGCGGCGTCTATTTCGGCGAGCCCAAGCAGATCATCGATCTCGGCAACGGCCAGAAGCGCGGCATCGACACGCAGGTCTACGACACGTTCGAGATCGAGCGCATCTCGGGCGTTGCCTTCGAGCTGGCGCGGACACGCAAAAATCACGTCACCTCGATGGAAAAGCGCAATGTGATGAAATCCGGCGTGTTGTGGAACGAGGTCGTCACGCAGACCCACAAGGCTAGATATGCCGACGTCAAGCTCGATCACATGTTGGCCGATGCCGGTGGCATGCAGCTGGTGCGCTGGCCCAAGCAGTTCGACGTCATCGTTACCGACAATCTGTTCGGCGACATGCTGTCCGACATCGCCGCCATGCTGACCGGCTCGATCGGCATGCTGCCTTCGGCGTCGCTCGGCGCGCCGGATGCCAAGACGAAAAAGCGCAAGGCGCTCTATGAACCGGTGCATGGCTCGGCGCCCGACATATCAGGCAAGGGCATCGCCAACCCGATCGCCATGATCGCCTCCTTCGCCATGTGCATGCGCTATTCCTTTGGCATGGTGGCTGAAGCCGACCGCCTGGAAAGCGCCATCGCCGCCGTGCTCGATCAGGGCTTGCGCACCAGAGATATCTTGTCCGACAACATGACCGAAGTCGGCACCACTGAGATGGGCGACGCGATCATCGCCAAGTTCCTGGACTGAGCCTGTGGCGGTCGACGTCCGCTGGGCGACGACCGGGGATGCAGCTAGGCCCTGACGCACGCCGGCACCGGGCCCCACTGGTTTACACGAGCCTGCGTCGGGATCAGCGCAAAGACCAGGATGATCAGCCCGCCGATGGTCGGGATAAACACCACCAGAAAAAGCCAGCCGGTCAAGCCGATGTCGTGCAGGCGACGCACGTTCAGTCCGATCCATGGCGGGATCGTCGCCAGCACAAACGCGCCGCAAACACCGACCGTCACTGCCGGCAATTCGTCAAGATGGCCCATGGCGTCGTCGATGAAGAGGCCGACGCCGACGACCACGATCAGTGCGGTCGTCCAGAACAGCAGATAACCCCAATATTCCTTGCGGCGGGCACGGCCGGCGAAATTGAAGTAATTTTCAGTCAGGCCCCGCCAGAAGTAGCTCCACAGACTGGTGGCGCAACAATTTTCAGCGGACCGGCCGAAACGTTGCGGCGCCCCGGGCGCATTCTCGGCTTGAGACGGGACGACGGTTGCGGCGGCCGGCGGACTGGCGGTTTGGGCGCGGATCGGAAAAACGTCGCGTGCCCGTCCGCCAGCCGGCTGGAACTCGATGGCCGCGCCTCTGGCCATCGACGCCTCGCGGCGCAGATCCTCGCGCGCGAAAGTATAGCGGTTGCCGTCGGCTCCGGTAATGAAACCGAAGCCCTGGTCCTCGTCATAGTGAAGCACTTCACCGCGCATGCCTTGCCCCTGTTCCCGCTGCCCAGACTGTTCAAAGTTGCGGCAGACCGCAAGGGTGGGTGTGTGTGTGCGAAATGCAGGTGCTGGCCGCAGGCAGCCTATCCATGCCTTCGTCATCCTAGGGCGGAGCGAACGCGAAGCGGAGCGCAGACCCTAGGATCCATTCCGTGACATTAGCCGAAGAACGCAGCGTTTCGGAATGGAGCTTCCACCGGCTGCGAAGAAGCACCCGATTCTGGTCCGCCGGAGCACTGCCGCAGGGTAACGGCATGGATCCCAGGGTCTCCGCGACGTCGCTTCGCTCCTGCTCCGCCCTAGGATGACGAAGTGAGGATGTCCCGGCCAATCTCCAAGGGTTTGCGATCTGATACGGAACCAGCGGTCGACGTTCACTGTCGTTCGGTTCCAACCCGTCAAGATTACTGTGTCAAGGAACTACCCCGGCCGTTTCTTCGACTTCTTGTGCTTCGCCGGTGCGCCTTCGAACTTCGCCTTCGCTGCCTTCCCTGCCCACGGCTTTGCCTCAAGCGCGGCGGGGCGCTGCTCGGCTGACGGTGCGCGCTTCTCGAATTTCGGCTTGGGCGCCTTCTGGTCGAACGTACGCTTGCCGCGGTGTGGTTTCTTGTCCGGCCGTGGCTCCTGGTAGCCGGCCCGCGACAGGTCGGGCGTGCCATCCAGCCGCTTCACCGCGATATTGTTCTGCAGCTTGCGGTCGGGCCCGATCGCAGCGAGAAAGCGGTCGGCCCAATCGGCGGCGATCTGTACGAAGGTTTCCTCCGGCTGCATCTTGATGGCGCCGATCTCGCGCTTGCTGATGCCGCCAGTCCGGCACAGCATCGGGATCAGCCAGCGCGGCTCGGCATTCTGCCGGCGCCCCACCGACAGCGAAAACCAGACGCTGTCGCCGAAATCGTCGCGGCGGCTTGGCGCCTCGTCGCGACGAGCGGATCTGTCGCCGGAAGGCCGCTCGCCCGACGGCGTGAACGGCGCGACGTCAAGAAGATCCTCGGGCGCCGAGCGGCTGGAGCGGCACAAGCGCACGAACGCGGCGGCCACCTGTTCGGGGCCGTGCTGCTCGAGAAGCGCATTGATGAAGCCGCGCTCCTCTTCCTTCACCGGTTCGCCGAAGGCCGGGTCGGCGAGAATACGCTCGTCATCGCGTCGTATCACGTCGTCGGCCGAAGGCGGGCTTGCCCATGTCGCCGCAAGGCCAGCACTTTGCAGCAGCCGTTCGGTGCGCCTGCGGGCATTGTTGGGCACGATCAGCGCACTGACACCTTTGCGTCCCGCCCGTCCGGTCCGCCCGCTCCGATGCAGAAGCGTGTCCGGATTGGTCGGCAGGTCGGCGTGGATCACCAGTTCGAGATTGGGCAGGTCGATGCCGCGTGCCGCCACGTCGGTGGCGATGCAGACCTTGGCGCGGCCGTCGCGCATCGCCTGCAGCGCGTGGCTGCGCTCGTTCTGGCTCAGTTCGCCAGAGAGCGCCACGACGGAAAAGTTGCGGTTGTTGAAGCGCGCGGTCAGGTGATTGACGGCGGCGCGCGTGTTGCAGAACACCAGTGCGTTCTTCGCCTCGTAGTAGCGCAGCACGTTGATGATGGCGTTTTCCCGATCGGGCTGGGCTACGCTCAGCGCCCGATACTCGATGTCGAGATGCTGCTTCTCCTCGCCCGAGGCCGAGATGCGCACCGCGTCGCGCTGGTAGCCTTTGGCCAGCGTGGCGATGGAGCGCGGCACGGTGGCCGAAAACATCAGCGTGCGGCGCTCGGCAGGGGCGGCGTCGAGGATGAATTCCAGATCCTCGCGAAAGCCAAGATCGAGCATCTCGTCGGCCTCGTCGAGCACCACGGCCTTGAGCGCCGACATGTCGAGCGAATTGCGGGTGATGTGGTCGCGCAGCCGGCCAGGCGTGCCGACGACGATATGGGCGCCGCGCTCCAGCACGCGCCGCTCGGTGCGCATGTCCATGCCGCCGACGCAGGATGCCACGGTGGCCCCGGTCAGCTCGTAGAGCCATTCCAGCTCGCGCGTCACCTGCAGGGCCAATTCCCGCGTCGGCGCCACGGCCAGCGCCAGCGGTGCTGCGGCGTGTGAAAAGCGCTCGGCGCCATTGAGAAGTGTTGGCGCCAGAGCCAGCCCGAAGGCGACGGTCTTGCCGGAGCCGGTCTGCGCCGAAACCAGCGCATCGGCCTGCCCGAGTTCGAGAACCGCCTTCTGCACCGGTGTCAGCTCGACATAGCCGCGTTTTTCCAGCGCCTTTGCCAGCGCGGGGACAATAGCTTCGAAATTGGACATGTGCTTCTTTCGGAATTCGGATTCTTTTATGCCCGGCAATGGGCCACCTGCCGGCGGGCGCCAGGAGCGCCGCGAGCCAGACAATCCTTGCGTTCGTACTTCGCGGCGGCGCCATTGTACAGGGCAAGCCGCCTTGCTCGTCGCGATTGACTCTTTACGCAAACCGCGTAAAAACCGGCACCGAACGGGATAGTTTCGATGCGCGGCCTTTTAATGGCGCTTCTTGCCTTCGACATCCCCGGCCGCAATGCAAATCATTGGGCCGGGAGCGTCGCTGCGTTTCCTCGTTCCAGCACAATCACGTTCTTGGTCAAAACCCGCAAAACGACCGCTAAAACGGTCTGATTCCCTTGGCCTAGCCACCCTCTCCCGGGTCCGGCCCGGGGGTTGAAACCCGCATTGACCGGCGGGTTTTCTCCAAAAACCGAGCGGAGAGGACAGGAGATTTCGATGAGTTTCAAGGTTGCAGTCGTCGGCGCTACGGGCAATGTGGGCCGGGAAATGCTCAACATACTGGAAGAGCGCGGCTTTCCGGTGAGCGAGGTGGTGGCGCTGGCCTCGCGGCGCAGCCAGGGCACGGAAGTGTCGTTCGGCGACCGCACGTTGAAGGTCAAAACGCTGGACCAATATGATTTTTCCGACACCGACATCTGCATCATGTCGGCCGGCGGCAATGTCTCGAAGGAATGGTCGCCGAAGATCGGCAAGCAGGGCTGCGTCGTCATCGATAATTCGTCGGCCTTTCGCTACGACCAGGACGTGCCGCTGATCGTGCCGGAAGTGAACCCGGACGCGATTTCGCTGTTCACGCGCAAGAACATCATCGCCAACCCGAACTGCTCGACGGCGCAACTGGTCGTGGCGCTGAAGCCGCTGCACGACGTCGCCACCATCAAGCGCGTCGTCGTCGCCACCTACCAGTCGGTCTCCGGCGCCGGCAAGGAAGGCATGGACGAGCTGTTCACGCAGACCCGCGCCGTCTTCGTCGCCGACCAGGTCGACGTCAAGAAGTTCACCAAGCGCATCGCCTTCAACGTCATCCCGCATATCGACGTCTTCCTCGACGACGGCTTCACCAAGGAAGAGTGGAAGATGGTGGCCGAGACCAAGAAGATGCTCGACCCCAAAATCAAGCTGACGGCGACCTGCGTGCGGGTCCCGGTGTTCATCGGCCATTCGGAAGCGGTCAACATCGAGTTCGAAAAGCCGATCACCGCCGACGAGGCACGCGAGATTCTGCGCGAAGCGCCGGGCTGCCAGGTTCTCGACAAGCGCGAGGACGGCGGCTACATCACGCCGCTGGACTCCGCCGGCGAGGACGCCACTTTCATCTCGCGCATCCGCGAGGATTCGACCATCGACAACGGCCTGTCGATGTGGATCGTCTCCGACAATCTGCGCAAGGGCGCCGCACTCAACGCGGTGCAGATCGCCGAATTGCTGATCGAGCGCGGGCTGATCCAGCCCAAGAAGAAGGCGGCATAGTTTTCGCTCACGGCCGTATCGCCGCTATCGCGCCTGGCCTCCGCGGGGGCGCCGGAAAACCGGCGGCCCGCAACGCGGGCTCGGCCTTCGGCGGGTTAGCCCCTTCTCCCCGTTTTACGGGGAGAAGGTCCCGGCAGGGGGATGAGGGGCGGCACCGGCGTCTCAGGTAGGTCGCATCGTGCCGGCATCACCTCTGGCTCTCTTCCGCTAATTCCACCAAAATCGCTATCGCCTCTTCCGCCCGGTCGGCCGGGACAAACAGATGGTCGTGGTAGAAGGCCGAGACCGGATTGACGCCCATGCCGGCGGCGGCCAGACGCGTGGTGACGGCGGCGAGGAAGCCGACCGCCTCCAGCGACGAATGGACGTTCAGCGTCACCATCCGGCAGCGGAAGATGGTCTCCAGGCCAGCGGCTTTGGCTTCCTCCTCTAGCGCGATCACCGTCGTCCCCTCGCGCTCGCGAAACAGCATCACCGGCTCGAGTCTGGGCGGTACGGGCGCATCGGGCGGCAGTGTGGCGAAGACATGGATGCCGGGACGCAATTGCGGCGTCATCGTTGCCAGCAGTTTCTTCACATCGGTCTCGCCGGCCATCGATTTGCTCCTGAACGTCTTGTGGATTTTCGATAGCGTGCTCGGCCCCAGGCCGGCAAGACAACATCGCCATGTCGCTGGCGGCTGGGCCTACGCGTCTATTGCATCGCACAATGGAACCGATCAGGATCATTGCCGGTCCGTGAAAGGGGTTTCGATGATCGTTCGCCCGCGCCCGGGATTCTTCCGTCTGTTCTTCATCATGCGCGGCTCCGTGGTGCCGCGCATCCTGCCGCAGATCCTCGGCTTCGGCGTCTATGGCGCACTGGTGGTGCTGGCGGTCACGGCGCTGAAGCTCGACCTCGGCAATGCTGGCCCCGCGCCATTCGCCTTGCTCGGTGTGGCGCTGTCGATCTATCTCGGCTTCCGCAACAACGCCGCCTATGACCGCTGGTGGGAAGCGCGCAAGCTGTGGGGCCAGCTTGTCTTCGACATTCGCAATCTGGCGCGCGCTAGTACCGGGCTGATCGAGGATCGGGTCGAACTGCGCGGCTTGCTGATGGAGGCGATTGCCTTCTGCCACTTCCTGCGCGGCCTGCTTCGGCGGGTCGATGCCACGACCGAAGCACGCGCGTTCATCGGCGAAGGGGCCGAAAGTGCTGCCAAGCTGGCCAACCCGGCTGACGCCATGGTGCGGCGGATGGGCGAGCGAGCCGCGGCGTTGTACAGGGCCGGGGCGATCGATGTGATGGGCTACCGCATCCTCGACGAACGCCTGTCGGAAATCGCGGCAGCGCAAGCCGGCTGCGAGCGCATCATGGGAACACCGCTTCCGTTCGCCTATACGCTGCTCTTGCAGCGCACCGCCTATATCTTCTGCCTGCTGCTGCCGTTTGGGCTCGCCTCGACTGCCGGCTGGGCGACGCCGCTGTTCACGGCGCTGATCGCCTACACCTTCTTCGGCCTCGACGCGCTCTCGGAGGAACTCGAAGACCCGTTCGGCACCGAGGCCAACGACCTCGCCCTCGACGGCCTGTGCCGCGTCTGTGAAATCTCGGTGTTCGAGGCGCTCGGCGAGGCGCCGCCAAAAATGATCCCGGCCGAAAAGTACTATTTTTCCTAAGGTTTGTTCCCGGCTCATCGCAGCGCCGTGCGCTCAAAAGATCGCAGGCGTGTCGGATCGCCGCCTCACGCCGCGTCCTTGGTTCGACCCTGGCGAAGAGGGCTCGAACAACCAGAGGACCAATGACCATGTCTCAAACTGCATCCGTCACGCCGGGCGCGCTGTGGACCGGCCGAGGGCTCAGCGCCCTCATCGTGCTGTTCATGATCTTCGACGGCGTCATCAAGCTGCCGCCGCTCGATGTCGTCACCCAGACCATGGTGCAGCTCGGCTGGCCGGCCGATCCCAATGATTGGCGCATGCTCGGCATCATCGGGCTGGTCTCGACCGCGCTCTATGCGGTGCCGCCCACCTCGGTGCTTGGCGCCATCCTGCTCACCGCCTACCTCGGGGGCGCCATCGCGACGCATATACGTATCGGCAGCCCGCTGTTTTCGCACGCACTGTTCGGCGTCTATCTCGGCTTCATCTTGTGGGGCGGCCTTTTTCTGCGCAATCCCAGGATGCGCGCGCTGATCCTGTTCAACTGATAGCGCCGACTTCAAAAAAGCCGTCGATGGCGGTCGCGTCGCCAGAGAGGAGCACGGTCTGCCGCCCCCTTATTCTTTGACTTTGGATCAAATCGCCCGGTTGCGAGTTAGAAGATGTGGCGGCGAGGACGGAAAAACCCCGGTTGAGAGGAACGACAATGAAGAAACTGGTAGTCCTGATGGTACTAGTAACCTCGCTCGCAGCCTGTTCCCGGACAGAACAGGGCGCCGCGGTCGGTGGGCTAGGGGGCGCTGCTATCGGCGCTGCAGTGGCCGATGACGAAGTTGAAGGTGCGGTGGTTGGTGGTGCTGTCGGCGCCCTCGCCGGCGCACTGATCGGTCGTGCTACCGAACCCGGCCGGTGCCGCTATCGCGGTCGGGATGGGCGCATCTACATCGCCCGCTGCCCTGAAGGCTATTGATCGGCCCTCGTCATAAGCCGGACGAAACAGCAAAACGGCGGACAAAGGCGCCCGCCGTTTCGTAGGGGATAAAAGCGATTATTCGGCGGTCGCGGCTTCCGCCTCGGCCGGCGCGGATGCCGCCGCGGCAACAGCGGCGGCTGCATCGTCCTGCGCCTTCTTCAGAAGAGCGGCGCGTTCCTGCGCCTTCTTGCCGGGCTCGGCCTTCTTCGGGTTGGAGCGGGCCTCACGCTTGGCAAGGCCGGCTTCGTCGAGGAAGCGCAGCACGCGGTCGGTCGGCTGGGCGCCATGCGAGAGCCAATGCTTGACGCGGTCAGCGTCGACCTTAACCCGCTCGCCGTCCTTGGGCAGCAGCGGGTTCCACGAGCCGAGCGACTCGATGAAACGGCCGTCGCGCGGCGAACGGGCGTCTGCGACGACGACGTGGTAATAGGGGCGCTTCTTCGAGCCCGCACGGGCCAGTCGGATTTTCAGTGGCATTTCTTTTCTCCTAAAACTCTGATTTTCGGGTTTACGGCTGGTCCTCAGCCGGTTTTCGTTACGCCGTTGGATGCGGCGATATGCTCGTGATGCCGGATCACTTCACGGACGACGAAGTTCAGGAATTTCTCCGCGAAATCCGGGTCGAGATGGGCGTCCTTCGCCAGTTGGCGAAGGCGGGCGATCTGCTGCTGCTCGCGCGCCGGATCGGCCGGCGGCAGGCCATGCGACGCCTTCAGCTCGCCGACCGCCTTGGTGCAGCGGAAACGCTCGGCCAGCATGTGGATAAGCGCTGCGTCGATGTTGTCGATCGAGGCGCGGTAGTCGACCAGCGCCGCACGTGCGTCGGCCATGTTCTTTTCTTCGTTCATCGCGCCCTCACTTCTTCTTGCCGGGGCCGTTCTTGCCCAGCATTGGCAGACCGCCACCAGATCCCGGCAAACCAGGAAGCTTCATGCCGCCGGGCAGCCCAGGCAGGCCACCGCCACCTGGAAGGCCACCGGGCAGGCCCTTCATGCCACCGAGACCGGCTGCCTGCGCCTGCTTCTGCAAGGCTTCGAGCTGCTTGGGATCCATCTTGGACAGGTCCGGCATGCCGCCGCCCATCATGCCGCCCGGGCCACCCATGCCTCCCATACCCCCTGGCATCATGCCGCCGAGGCCCATCTTCTGGGCCAGGCCGCCCATCATGCCGCGCATCAGGCCACCGCCTTTGCCCTTGCCGCCCATCGCCTTCATCATGTCGGCCATGCCGCGATGCATCTTCAGGAGCTTGTTGATCTCGGCCGCATCGGTGCCGGAGCCGGCGGCGATGCGCTTCTTGCGCGAGTGCTTCAGAATATCGGGGTTGGCGCGCTCGGCCTTGGTCATCGACGAGATGATGGCGAGCTGGCGGCCGAACATCTTGTCGTCGAGACCAGCGGCAGCCATCTGATCCTTCATCTTGCCCATGCCCGGCATCATCCCCATGATGCCGCCCATGCCGCCCATCTTCGACATCTGCTGAAGCTGGCCGGCAAGGTCGTTCAGGTCGAACTTGCCCGACTGCATCTTCTTGGCCATCGCCGCCGCCTGCTCGGCGTCGATGTTTTCGGCAGCCTTTTCGACCAGGCTGATGATGTCGCCCATGCCGAGGATGCGGTCGGCGATGCGCTTGGGATGGAATTCCTCCAGCCCGTCCATTTTCTCGCCGGTACCAATCAGCTTGATCGGCTTGCCGGTGACGGCGCGCATGGAAAGTGCTGCACCACCACGGCCATCACCGTCCATGCGGGTCAGCACCAAACCGGTGATGCCGACGCGCTCATCGAAGCTTTTCGCCAGATTGACTGCGTCCTGGCCGGTCAGCGAATCCGCGACCAAAAGGATTTCGTGGGGCGACGACACCTTCTTGATGTCGGCCATCTCGACCATCAGAGGCTCGTCGATATGGGTGCGACCGGCGGTGTCGAGGATGACGACGTCATGGCCGCCGAGCTTTGCCGCCTGCACGGCGCGGCGGGCGATGTCGACCGGCGTCTGGCCCTCGACGATCGGCAGCGTGGCGACCTTGACCTGCTCGCCGAGCTGACGGAGCTGCTCCTGCGCGGCGGGACGCCGCGTGTCGAGCGAGGCCATCAGGACCTTCTTGTTCTGACGCTCGCTGAGGCGCTTGGCGATCTTGGCCGATGTCGTCGTCTTGCCGGAGCCCTGCAGGCCGACCATCATGATGACGACCGGAGCCGGCGCATTGAGGTCGATGGCGACGCCCTCGGCACCCAACATCTCGACCAGCTCGTCATGGACGATCTTGACGACCATCTGGCCGGGCTTGATCGACTTCAGCACGGCGGCGCCGACGGCCTTCTCGCGCACCTTGTCGGTGAAGGAACGCACAACTTCCAGCGCCACGTCGGCCTCGAGCAGCGCACGGCGCACCTCGCGCAACGCCGCCGCGACATCGGCCTCCGACAGGGCACCGCGGCCGGTGAGGCCGTTCAGGATCGAACCAAGGCGCTCTTGCAGTGATTCAAACATTCTTCTTCCTTTTCCCTGGCACCCGGATGATGCCCGAGAGGTAATGCGTTCACGCTCAGTGTCCAACCCAAAGCCTGTCCAGGCAAAAGCCAGTCCGGGCAAAGGCTCAAAGCCAAAAAGCACCCGGGGGCGCACAGCGCTGCCGGATGTTGGCCTCCAGGATCGATTTACAGCACGTCACCTCAAAGAGGCTTCGGCGTCCCGGTCGGCTTGCTCGGAGGGATACTCGTCGCGGAATTCGCGGCGTGTAGACAGGAAATCGGCCGCCGAGTCAAGGTGCGGACCGAATCCGCTGAACCGGGCCGGTTCGGTTTATGGCAGCACCCCCAGCGTGATGCGCATCAGCTTGGGCCGCCGGGGTGCGAAATATCCGGCTCGACCTTCAGCGGCGAGCGCGGATGCAGCAGCAGCAGAACAGTCAACAGGCTGCAGACGATGCCGGTCGCCGCGATGAGGACGGCATCAAGCGTCGTCCAGCCGGGGCCTTCGAGCGGCTTGGCGTTGAACAGGGCGAAGGAATTGTAGCTTTGCTGGTGCGAAATCAGCAGGAAACCGGTCAGATTGTTGCCGAGATGGGCGCCGAAAGCCGCGGCGAGATTGCCGGTGGCATAGACCATAAGCGTCAGGAGCAGCGCAAAAGCAGCGATCGAGGCCAGCACGCAGGCGTTGATGGCAGCGGTCGAGCTTGGGCTCCAATGCATCGCAGTGAACAGAAGCGCTGGCAGCAATGCCCAGATGACGGGGTTTTGAAACCGGTTGGCCAGGCCCCTGAGAAGATAGCCGCGAAACAGCACCTCTTCGGACGAAGTCTGCAGCAGGGTCAGCGCAGCGATCGGGATCAGAAACAGCAGCCAGGACGACAGGCCGATCGCACCGCGCGCAATGTCGGGCTGCAAGAGATAGAGCAGGATTTCGGAGAGCAGCGATGTGATCAGCACCGCGGCCAATCCCTTGAGGAATCCCGAGCGCGAAACGCGGCGGCTGGTGCCGATCAGCGCCATCAGCGGTTCGCGATGGACCCAGCGCATGGCAGCCCACAGGCCGAGCCAGATTCCGGCAAAGGAGGCGAGCGCGGCGAGGATTCCGGTGGGCGAGGCCATGAAATTCTGCAGCGCCCCTCCTTCTATCGGGGTGCCAGACGATGCCTGCCAGATAACAAAAAGATAGGTGCCGCCGAACAGCACTGCCATGGTTGTCACGACCCAGAACAGGATGACGATCGCCGTTCCGAGCAGGAGCCGCGGCAGGGTCATCTTGGCGTTGGGAGAGCGCCGATAATGCTCGAAGGCGGCAGGGTCTGTTATCACGCGGGTTCCTTGCCTGATGCATCGGGTCGCATGATCTAGAGCATCGGACCCAAAAGTGGAACCGGTTTTGGGAAAATCAGATGCTCGAACAAAAGGCTGGAGCGGCGGGCACGCCGCTCCAGCACGAAGCTCAGGTTAACGATATCGGACCGAGGCGGCCCGCTGTGGGCTCTTGCCGGGCGGCCGCCTGATTGCTTGCTGATGTCAGCGCTCGACGTACATGATGCGTCGGGTGCCGGGATCGACCAGTGCCGGCTGACCGTTCACATAGACATAGCGGTACTCATAGTCCGGAATCTCACGCAACTCGACGGTATCGGGCAAGGTCGCGCCCGTAACCACCTCGCCCTCGAGATAGACCGGGTCGACCCGGTTGGTCTCGATATAGGTGCGGACTTCGGCCGGCGGCCGCCTGATCGGCTCGATCGGCTCGCCAGCGACGATCGCTCCGGTATAGATGTCGGGATCGTCGACGTCGGCGGGCGCTTCGACGATGGTAATGTCTGCGTCGGCCGCGCGCCGGGTCAGGACGACCTCGTTGCCGCCAAAATCGGCCGTCACATAGTCGGAATAGATCCAGCCCTGGCCATTGGCCTCGGCGATGGTGCACCATTTGCTGTTTTGGATGCAGCCATCAAGCGTTGCCGACTGGCCGGCGGCGAGCACGCCAATGACCGGATATTGCGGGCCGGGGCCGGCGCGAATGTTGAGATCTGCGACAGCCGACACGGCGGTATCGGCCAAGGCTGTGCCGGACATCGCGACAAGCGCTCCGGCGACAGCAGGAAACAGTATGCGCTTCATGGTTTCGCTCCGTTTTGATGGTCCCTCGCGAACGAAAACGAAACAAGGCCTTATGCGTTCCGGCTAAAACGCCTCGGCCGGCTCACGTTTTGTTCCGGTTTCTTTCACGTCAGTCAGCAGTTCATGAACGAAGGCCAGCTTCCGTGCGGTCACCTCCGAGATGACGAAGGGATAAAGGTCCGGCAGGCCCATGCAGCGGTTGATCGAGTTGGACGCTTCCGACAGCACCAGCCAGCGGGCCAGGATGTTTTCGAACGGTTCGGGAACGGCGGCAGGTTCCGACGGCGCCGGTTGCAGCTCGCCGCCGGTGTCGCTGCGCGACAGCTCGTTGGCCTCTACCGTTTCCAGTCGGCCGAGCGGGAAATTCAGCGCATGCACCATCTCCAGCGTATCGGTGATGTGCAGATGGTGCGCCCATGTCTCGGCCCAGTCCTCCCAGGGATGAGACGTGGCATAGGCGGAAATGTGGTCCTGCTGCCAGTGGGGCGCAGCACCATTGGCATGGTAGGCCTTCAGCGCCTGCTCGTAATCTGCGCGCTCGTCGCCGAACAATGCGCGGAAGGCGGCAAGCCGTTGCGGGTCGTCGCGGATCAGGCGGTCCCAGTAATAGTGGCCGAGCTCATGGCGGAAATGGCCGAGCAACGTACGGTAGTTCTCGCCCATCTCGACGCGCCGTCTTTCGCGCTCGGCCGAGTCCGCCTCGGCGACATTCAGTGTGATCAAGCCGTTGTCATGGCCGGTCAGGATGCGCGCGCCCCCTGGGCCGCCGATCGGATCGGCGAGAAAGTCGAAGGCGAGGCCGGCCTCGTCGCCGGCGTTCCGCTTGGGCACGACCGGCAGTCCGGCGGCGAGCAGCGAATAGATTGCCCGCTTCTTTGCCGCTTCGACGCGAATCCAGCGACGGCGGTTGCCATCGACCGAAAGGTCCGGGATCAACTGGTTCAGCTCGCAGGCGCCGCAGAAGGCATGGCCAGGTTCCGCCATCCAGTTGCAGGCGCACTCGTCGGCATTTGTGCACTGGAAAACGCCGCCGGCGCCTGACAGCACGAAGCGCGCATGCCCGGGATCGTAGAGCACGGGGCTGGCGCAGTTCAGGCACTGGGCGTTCTCGAAATAGAGGCGGTGGCCGCAATGCGGGCAATCGAAGAGCTTCATCCCAATCTCAAATCATCAGGTCCGGATATAGTGCGGAGCGGCTTATCGCCCAAACGCCTGTCGGCGGCCGGCGTTCCTGCCGTTGCTATTTTGCCGCAAGCTGGGCGGCGACCATTCTCGCCACCGCCTCGCCCGATAGCCTGGCGCCGCCGCAGGTTTGCATCAGCGGACCGGCCAGATGCTCGCCGGCGAAGAAGATTTTTTCCGCCACCGGCTGCATCAGCGTGGCGCGCGCCTGCGAACGGCCGGGGCGGGCCGCAGCATAGGCGCCGCGCACGAACCGCTCGCCGCCCCAATTGGTCATCATGGCGCGACCGACATGTTTTCGCACGTCGCCCCCGAATATGGCGCACAGCCGGTCGACGACGAAGTCGACGCCTGCCGCCTCGCCCGCCGCCGACATTTCCCAGGCGAAATCGCCGCCGACGAAGCCGACCATCAGGTCGAGGTCGAAGGGAAAGCAAAGGAAGTAGATGTCGTGCCTGGCCAGCCGCTCGATCAGCAGGTCGAACGGCTCTAGCCCGAGCCTTGTGCCCCTGATTTCGACCGGCAGCTTGGTCAGCATGCCCATCGGCAGGTCGAATAAGGCAGCGAAGTGCGTGTCGGGCAGCGCCGGCGAGAATTCGATCTCCTCGAAGGCGAGCACCGCCGGCGAAGCGGTGACGATGGCCGCCTTGGCGCGGATGGTGCCGCGATCGGTGACGCAGGCGACGCCAGGCACGTCCCAGAGGATTTTCCGCACCGGCGTCGACAGCTCGACGGGCACGTCGGCGCCGAAACGGGCGACCAGTGCGCCGAACCCTCCTTGGTGAAATAGTTCGGATCGAGATCGGCGGCGGCCTGAAAGTCGCGGATCGATATCTCGTCCTCGTCGGCGCCGAAGTCCATCGGCCCAGCGAAGGTGGCGGCGGCGCGCGGCGCACGGCCCCTGGCGAGCAACGCCGAAAGACGGTCGTCGTCACCAACCTTGACCTCATGCGCCGCCAGAAGCTCGAACAGCCTGATATCGGCCGCCTTCATTGCGGCCTCTTCGTCCTCGCTCGCCTTTCGGTTGCGATAGTAGAGATGGTCGATATTCATGTCGTGATGGTGAAGCGTCCAGCGGGCGGCTTGCGCCTCAGGAAAGTAAGGATTGCGGTCGGTCGCGTGCAGCCAGGCGCAGCCGAGGTCGAAAGGAACGCCGAAATGCTGATCGCTGGTCCAGGCGCGGCCGCCGATACGGTTCATCGCTTCGACCAGCTTGAACGAGAGGCCAGCCGCACGCAGGGTCTTGGCGGCAGAAAGCCCCGCCGAGCCGCCGCCGATGACCACGACGTCAACGTCTTCCATGAATATTCCAGCCCCCGCCACAATAATTACTTGATCTTAAGCAAGTTCTCCGGCATCCGCCAGCGCTGCGGCGAGGATGCGTAAACGAGTTCTTAGCGCATCGACCCGAAAATCGGTTCCGATTCTCGGAAAGCACGATGCGCAGATTGTAAAGTGTTGGAGCGTACTGCGTCCGGCGCACGTCGCTCCAACAGTGACAAGCGGGCGTTTCGCTGGCAAATTCGTATTCGGGACAAGATCCAGGCAATCAGGAGAGCAACATGGCATTTTTTGCCAAGGCAAAGATTTTCGCGGCGGCGGCATCGATGATGCTTGCGGTGGCATCAGGTGCACAGGCCGCCCAGTGCGGCAATACGGGCGCGGGCTTCGAAGCCTGGAAGGCGGAGTTCGCGCAGGAAGCAAAGGCCAGCGGCGTAGGCTCGAAGGGTCTGGCCGCCCTGGCTCGCGCGACCTATGCAACAAAGACGATCGGCGTCGACCGCGCCATCCATAAGGCTTTCAGCGGCTCGGTGGAAGCTTTCATGAAGCGCCGCGGCGCGTCTACCATCATTTCCAAGGGCCGTTCGCTGAAGAAGTCGAACGCCGCCCTGTTCGACAAGATCGAACGGACCTACGGCGTGACGCCGGGTGTGTTGCTCGCCATCTGGGGTATGGAAACCGGCTTCGGTTCCTTCTTGGGCAAGCAGAATACGGTCTCCGCCATTTTAACGCTTGCCTATGATTGCCGCCGCCCGGAGTTCTTCTACCCGCATGCTGTTGCAGCCCTGAAGTTGGTTGATAGCGGCGCTTTGAGCGCCTCGTCGGTCGGTGCCGCGCATGGCGAGATCGGCCACACGCAGTTCCTGCCGGGAAATGTTTTGACATATGGAGTTGGCAACAAAAATCTGCGCGACAAGGCCACTGCGTTGGCTTCCACCGCCAACTTCCTCAGAGGTCATGGTTGGCAGGCCGGCGCGAGCGCGCAGGCGAATATGGGCGCAATTGCCGGCTGGAATTCCGCGAGCGTCTATCAACAGGCCATCGCCCGCATGGCCACGGCGATCGATGGCGATTGATAGAAATCTCTGTTCGACGGAAAGCCCGGCCATGCGCCGGGCTTTTTTGTTGTTGCTCTAAGGTTACGACTGCCGCCGCTCGGCCCCGCCTCGGGAACGAAGGCGCGAAGCAAGAAGCTAATTCGGCGAGCCGAGCGCTCTGTCCATCGCGTCCCTGACCTCGGCGGGCCACGTGTTCACAGCCGGCCAAGCGTCCGGCTCCGGCTTGTCGCCGCGCCTGGCGAAATAGAGCTTGTGGTTGGCCGGGTCGACCGCCATGAAGCCGTCATTGCCGCCGCAATCGTGCGGTACGCAGCCGCTGGCATAGAAGGCGCCTGAGGCGGTTTTCTCGGTGCCGCCGCCGACCAGCAGGCTGGTCGCCATCTCGGGCATCTCCTTGCCGAGCAGCGTCTCGGCTAGCCTGTAGATGGCCTCGTTGTGGAAGGCGTCGACGATGTTGTCGTATTTCGACGGATCGACGTCTTTCCACTCAGTGCCGGGCTCCGGCATATAGGTGAGATTGCCGGAAGTCGTCAGCCCATCCGTCGGCGACCATTGCAGCGCCGGCTTGGAAACGCCGGGCAAAAGATAAGGCACGAAATTGATGGCCCTGTCGGAGATCGCAGCCGGCGGTGCGCCGCATTCATTCTGCTCGACCGTGATGCTCTGGATGGTGCCGCCTTCCGGCTTCCACACGATCACCGTAGCCGGGCCGCACTGGTTGCCGCCATCGCCGACATCGACCAGAGCGACGTTGACCCCGCCAACCTTGACGATCTTGTCGAAGGACACCTCGTAATTGCTGGCCAGCTGCTTGCCGTCATAGGCCAGCACCTTCTCGCCATACTCTTCCTGCTGGGTGATGGTCAGCTGCCCACTCTCGAACGGGACCGGTGCTTGGCTGACATCTTCGCCTAGGGCCGCATTGCTCGACGCGCCCAGGTCGGCGGCGCCGGACGCATCGTCAGCCGGCACGAGCACCATGTCGGTCTGTGCATGCGCGCCGGCCACCGGCATCAGAATCCACGCCAACGCGCAGGCGCACGCAAGAAGCGAACGTGTCATGAATGTCCCTCCGTTCAGCAGCACGAACCCGGCGTGTCGCGGCCGGAGTCATCGTACCGCTCAGGCCCAGGGCCGCAGCTCGGCGTTCTTCTTCTCGAACGAGGCGATGGCGTCGGCCTTCTCCATTGTCAGGCCGATGTCGTCGAGGCCGTTCAAGAGGCAGAGCCGCTTGAAGTCGTCGAGGTCGAACTTGACCACGCCGCCGTCCGGCCCGCGGATTTCCTTGGCTTCGAGGTCGACCGACAGCGTCGCGTTGGAGCCGCGCGAGGCGTCGTCCATCAGCTTCTCCAGATCCTCGGGGCTGACGGTGATCGGCAGGATGCCGTTCTTGAAGCAGTTGTTGTAGAAAATGTCGGCAAATGAGGTCGAGATGACGCAGCGTATGCCGAAATCGAGCAGCGCCCATGGCGCATGTTCGCGCGACGAGCCGCAGCCGAAATTGTCGCCGGCGACCAGGATCTGCGCCTTGCGATAGGCCGGCTTGTTGAGCACGAAGTCGGGGTTTTCCGAACCGTCGTCCTTGTAGCGCATTTCGGCGAACAGCCCGCTGCCGAGCCCGGTGCGCTTGATCGTCTTGAGATAATCCTTGGGGATGATCATGTCGGTATCGACATTGACGATCGGCATCGGCGCGGCAACGCCGGTGAGCTTGGTGAATTTTTCCATGGTCTTTGCCCGTCTTTTCTTCGCTGCGGGGATGTGTTGGCGCCCGGTTTACACAAAGCTGCGGGCAAATAAAAGGCGGCTGTTTTCGGCTGGCCCTGGTCCTGGAGCACAGACCGCTTCAAAGTTGCCGCCCTATGGTGCACCTTGGCCGGCATGACAACACGTCCCAAAATCCTCTACGCCAGCGAACCGGCCCTCGACGCAGCCGAGTTCCGCCGCGTGCTGGTGGAATCCGGCCTCGGCGCGAACCGCCCCGTCGATGACGACGCCCGTTTGAAGACGATGCTTGCCCGCGCCGATCTGGTGTTGACGGCGCGCCTCGCCACAGAGGGCAAGCCGCTGGTCGGTGTTGCCCGCGGTGTCACCGACTTTTCTTGGGTCTGTTATATTTCCGAGCTCGCCGTTTCCGGTGCGGCGCAAGGGCTGGGCATCGGCAAGGGTCTGATGGATGAGGCACGCCGGCAGCTCGGGCCTTCCGTCGCCATAAGCCTGATCTCCATGCCCGACGCCGTCGGCTTCTATGAGCGGATCGGTATGGAACGCATGCCCGACGCCTTCTGGTTCGGCCGCAAGCGCTGACCACTGCCATTATTTCCTGCCGGCCGGAGCCAAGCAGCGGCCGAGGACGCGGAATAGTGGGGACAGGTGAGCGCTGGCCGTATGGTTTCGGCCTAGTAGACTCCCTTGACCTGCGCAGTGCCCTGTCCACATCTTCAGCATGGAAAAGCACCGGTGCTTCATAGGCACGGCCGGCTGGAGCATCCCGTCACGTTACAAGGATCTTTTTCCGGATTCCGGCTCGCACCTTGAGCGTTATGGCGACCGCCTCGGCGCCGTTGAAATCAATTCGTCTTTTTATAAGCCGCATCGCCGCGAAACCTACGAACGCTGGGCTGGTTCGGTGCCGCAAGATTTCCGCTTCTGCGTGAAAGTCCCCAAGGCGGTAACGCATGAGCGTCGGCTCGCTGACTGCGGAGACCTTGTCGAAACTTTCCGGCAACAGGCTGGAGGCCTCGGTCACAAACTTGCAGCGCTGCTGGTGCAGTTGCCGCCGAGCCTACCCTTCGACCCGCACGTCGCCAATGACTTCTTCGATCTGTTGCGAAAGCAGACCGACGTGAAATTAGCCTGCGAACCACGCCATGCCAGTTGGTTCGAGCCGGATGCCGATGCGCTTCTGACCGGCTTCCGTGTAGCGCGCGTCGCAGCCGATCCGGCTCGCGTTCCCGCTGCAGGCACGCCATCCGGCTGGCCGGGCCTCGTCTATTTCCGCCTGCATGGCGCGCCGCGCATCTATTACTCGGACTATGACACCGAAAGCCTGATCGAGATCAGGCAGCGGCTGGATGCCGCGAGTGCGACGGGCGCTGAGGTCTGGTGCATTTTCGACAATACGGTTAAGGGCCACGCGCTCGGCAACGCCCTTGCCGTGACCGCGATGGCGCCTCAAATCACATTCAGCTCCCTGAAAGCCCGGCCTTCGGCGACACGGCTATACCCAAACGCCGTGCAATCCACCGTGCGGTAGCCGCCATGCACGATCAGTTCGGCCAGCGCCTTGCCGACGGCCGGCGCCTGCTGCAGGCCGTGGCCGGAAAAACCGTTGGCGAAGAGGAAATTCCTGACCCGCGGATGCGGGCCGATCACCGCGTTCTGGTCGAGCGTGTTGTAATCGTAATGGCCGGCCCAGGCACGCGTCGGCTTGATCGCTTCGAAGGCCGGAATGCGGGTCGCCAGCACCGGCCAGATCACCTCTTCGAACAGCGGCCAGTCGGGCTCGAAATCGGCTGGGTCGGCAGGGCCGTCGCCCTCTTCCGGCTCGGCGCCGCCGGTGATGTAGACCGAACCTTCCGGCCTGACATAGATGCCGCTCGGATCGACCAGCAGCGGCATGTCATCATATTTCTCGCGCGCCTCGAAGATGAAGACGTTGCGCTTGCGCGGTTCCACCGGCAGCACCAGTCCGGCCATTGCAGAAACCTTGCCGGCATTCGGCCCGGCGGCGTTGACGACGATGCCGGTCTCGAGCCGCTCGCCATTGTCGAGGCTGACGCTGGTAACACGGTCGCCCTGCCGTTCGATGCCAGTCACATCAGCGGTGATGAAATCGATCTTTTTCTCGCGCAGCGCCTTGCGGAACAGCATCAGCATGGCATGCGCGTCGAACCAGCCCTCGCCCGTGCGGCCATAGGCACCGGCGGTGATGCCCTCTGTCGACAGCCATGGAAACCGGCGGACGAGCGCCTCCGCATCCTCAAGCACGATGTCGGCGCCCTCGGCCATCTGCGCCTCGTAGTTGGCCTTGAGAATCGGCAGCCCGTTTTCGCCGGCAAGGATGAGGTAGCCACCTTCGCGAAAGCCGATATCGGCACCCGCCCCGAACTCTTCCGTG
Source organism: Mesorhizobium sp. M1312 (assembly GCF_040318115.1). NCBI lineage: Bacteria > Pseudomonadati > Pseudomonadota > Alphaproteobacteria > Hyphomicrobiales > Phyllobacteriaceae > Mesorhizobium > Mesorhizobium sp. M1312. The sequence continues at coordinate 202,527 of NZ_JAMYLQ010000005.1, forward strand.
AGCCGCCGAAACAGTTTCAGCGTGAACTGCGATAGCCGGATGTTTTCTGGGATGGAAAACTGCTGGCGAATGGAAGCGCAAGATAGCGTCGTCGCCGCATGAGCAAATTGCGGGTCGCGCTCGACCAGCGCGATCGAGCCCGAAAACCCTTCCTTGCGCAGGTAATAAGCGATCGAGGAGCCGACGATGGCTCCGCCGATGATGACGATGTCGTAGCGCACTTTTCCGCCTCTCCAGTTCCAGAGCCTGATCCCGAAAGCCGGTTTTCGGAAATCAGGCTCCAATTCATACAGCCGGCAAGATGATCTCGAAGCGCGTGCCGCGCTCGGAGTCAACCAGGCGGATCGTGCCATCATGCGCTTTCAGGAGGGCCAGCACGATGCCGAGGCCCATGCCGGTGCCGCCTGAATCGCGGCGCGTGGTGAAGAATGGCTCAAAGATGCGGGCCCGGTTGCTGGGCGAAATGCCGGCGCCGTCGTCGCTCAGTTGGACAATCGCCTTGCCGTCCGTACTCGCCGCCGTGATCGAAACGAGTGTCGCGCCATGCCTAGCCGAATTGTCGATGAGATTGGCCAGCACGATTGCCGCGTTCTCGGCCGACATGCGCAGGCGGATATCGCCGCCGGCCTCGACGCGCACCGCTATCCTTTTCTCGGCCGGCAGCAGCGCCAGTGCGGCAGCGATTGACGTGCTTTCGCCGCTGTGCGCAAGATTTTCAGCGCGCGCCAGGTCGAGCAGACGGCGCACCAGCAGATTAAGCCGCCCGGCATCGGTGACGATGTTGTCCGAAAAGCGCCGCCGCTCGGCCTCATCCATTGAGCTGCCGGAATCGCGCAGCAGTTCGGCCGCCCCCTGGATCGCCGTCAGCGGCGATTTGAGCTCGTGCGAGACGTGAGTGGCAAAGGTCTGGATGCTGTCCGAGCGCGCATGCAGCTTTTCGGCCATGTCGAGGAAAGTGTCGGAAAGCGCTGCCATCTCGCGCGTGCCGTGATGATCGAGCGGCCTGATGGCTGCGCGATCACCCGCGGCGATGCGTTTCGTTCGCTCCATCAGCGCGTAGATCGGCCGGCTGACGGTGCGCAGGAAGACCAGGGCGATGAGCAGCGTGCCGCCGAGGATGGCGATCGCCGCCAGCACCACCTTGCCGCGCTCGCCATAGAGATGCTTGACGATGTTGTTCGGCGTCCGCGACAGATAGACCACGCCGGCGACCTTGCCGTCGACTGCGACCGGCATCGCGACGAAGACGCGGACTCTCGTGCCGCGGCTGACCGAATAGAGCGATGGCGGCGGCTCGTCGGAGATCCTCTGCCGGAGCGCGCTGGCATAGCGGCCGGCAAGTGCTGCGCGAACCTCTGCAACAGCGCCGAGCGACAGGCCGAGCTCCTCGCGGCCGGCGATGACGACGCCTTTGGGGTCGAGCAGCCGAAAGCCGGCAAGCGTGGTTTTCTGCGTCTCGGCAAGAATGCCAGACAGCCGCGCCCCGATCGCCGCGAAGGCGGGATCGACGATGGCGGCCGTCGCCGCAGGCCGGGTCGCCAGAACCCTGTCGGAGGCAAGATCTAGGCTTGGTTCGATCGGCCGGTAGGGAGAGTCCGGATTGTCTCTGTCGGCAGGCATGGTCGCGCCGAGCCTCTCGGCCGGGATCCCGGCGGCGCGGACCTCTTGCGCATAGATGGCGGCAAGGGCGGCACCTTGCGCGATCAGCTCGGCCTCGGTCTGGCGGATCAGCTGGTTCTCGTAGAGCCTGAAGAAGAACAGGCCGACCAGCGGCAGCGCCATCACCATGATCAGGATGGCAACAACGACCGTAGCGAGGCGCGGCCGCCATTTCTGGGCCGTCACCCGCCGCACCGGCCCAGCCGGAAGCCGACGCCATGCACGGTCTCGATCGCATCCGTGCAGCCGGCCGCCGCCAGCTTGGCGCGGATGTTGCGGATATGGCTGTCGACGGTGCGGTCGGCGACATGGATATTAGCGGCATAGGCATTGGCCATCACCATGTCGCGGCCAAGCACATGCGCCGGGCGTGCCAGAAACCCTTTCAGGATGGCGAATTCGATCGAGGTCAGCACCAGCGGCCTGCCGTCGAAGCTGGCGGCGTGGCTGGCCGGCAGCAAAGCCAGTCTGCCGTGCGAGAATTGCCTGTTGTCGGCCTGTTCGGCCTTTGTCGGGCGAGCGCGCCGCAAGATGACATTGACGCGGGCGACCAGTTCGCGCGGGCTGAAAGGCTTGGTGACATAGTCGTCGCCACCCATTTCGAGCCCGAGGATGCGGTCGATTTCTTCATCACGTGCGGACAGGAACAGCACCGGCACATCGGATATGTGCCGCAGCCGCCGGCAGACCTCCAGCCCGTCCATCTCCGGCATGCCGATGTCGAGCACGACAAGATCAGGCGCGCGGCGTTCGATCGCCTGCAATGCGGCGGCGCCGTCGGCTACGGCAACCGTTTTCATGCCGGCCTTTTCGAGCGCGAAGCAGATGATTTCGCCGATGTGCGGATCGTCGTCGGCGACTAGGATGTTATGCGGCATCAATCAGGGACCCGGCGCGAAGGTTTCGGAGCCCTGAGGAACCACGAACGGGATACGTGTGTCGAGAGTACGAAGGAGCCGCCAGTCGCGAAAGCTCCAGGCGCGCCAGTTTTCTCGGCCGGCGCGGTAGCGGGCCTCGTCCTGCCCAAGCAAACGGGCGAGTTCGCGGTAGGAGGGAACGCTGGCCGCATTCGTCCTGCCCTGATGCTCGAGGAAGCGATCGAGCGCCGGCCAGGCGCTTGGACCGAGCGAACGCAGATACCAGAAATCGAGCTCGGTGCCCTGGCCGGTCATTTCGAAAGAGTGCTCGACATTGTAGTTGGCGATCAGCGCCGCGAAATTGATGAAGGAGCAGGCATAGAGCGTCATCGAAAGCGTCAGAGATTGGCGGAAAGCAGCCATTCGTTGGATTTTCCGAGCGCGATGCGGGCAATGATCAGGGCGAGGCCCGCCGCCACCAGCCCCATCCAGACGAAGGCGGCGACGCGCCAGTAGGTCAGCGCATAGATGCCGATATAGAGTTCGAGCCGCAGGATCGACGAGATGACCAGAGCGATGTTCTGCGCCACCCAGACATAGACCAGCCGGCGGATGAACGGATCGCCGGAGGTCGCACTTCCCGGCCTAAGCGCCGCCAGGACGAAACCGGCGGCCAGCAGCGCGGTGACGATCAAGGGATAGGCGCCGCGATGCGCATTGGCGGCATAGGTCAGCCCGTCGGGCAGCGCGACGCCGCCCCACAGATAGGTGGCGTCGAGCGCGGTCTGCATCGCAAACAGGATGTTGAAGACGACCAGCGCGCGAAGAATGGCGGCCTTGCCGAAGATGATGTCCTCGATTGTCGTGGCGGGTTTTGTCATCGTTACCCGGCCGACATGCACAAACGACACCACACGCGCAATGCGGCGGAAAAAGCGCGGCAGGCGCGGGCGCAGAAAGGCCCAGACGCCGGCAAGCACGACCAGCCAGAAGGCCAGCCGCGGCAGCTGGATGAGGTCGAGCAGTGAGAGGAGATCGATCAGCGACAACCAGTATTCGATGACCGGGTTGGCAGCGCCGAACAGCGCGAGGAACACCGCGCCTAGGGTCAACGGCATGACCCAGACGGTGATCGCCGCGAGACGGATGCGCCGCCCGCCAAGCCGCCGTACCGCCTTGCGCCAGCGGATGAAGTCGTGAACGAACCGGAAGGGTGCTGCGAGCAGGACGGCAACAAGCTGGCCGGCGATGCGGGCAAGCCCGCGTCGTAGCCGCCCGGCCAGCGAAAGCACGAAGACCGCCATAGCCGCCAGCCCGATCGCGACGGACAGAGCACCGACATTTTCGATGAGCGGCAGCAGCGCCACAAGCAAAGCTGCGGGTGCGAGCCACAGAGCGCGGGCGCTGAGCGTCGAAGACTGGATCGCCGCGGCGGCGGTAAGCGTAATGCCGAACAGGAAAAACGTGATGCCGGCGGGCTGCTCGTAGAAGAAGAAATCCGCCAGCGCGGCAAGCAGGACGGCAACGCCGAATCGCGCACAATAGCTCGGCGCAGCCGTAAGCAACGATGTCATGATCGGATTTTCTCAGCGGCTTTGATCCGGCCGGCATATCTTGGCGGAGATTTGCGGATGAAGGGGAAGAGGGTCGCCGAACCATACGGCCGGGGTGGATCGACGAGCCACCAACCGTCATTGCGGAGCCGATAAGGCAGGGACCAGCGGGGTTTTTCTCGCTCTTGCATACCGACTATATCGTCGATCGGCATGCAGGCGGCGGGGCGGATCCGAGGAGATTTTCGGGAGTTTTATGCAGTTTTTATGCAGGCGGAGACGGCTTGCCTCGACCGGCCGCAGGCGGCATAGATCTGAGATGACTGAAACCTATCGCCCGCGCCGCTCGGTCCTTTACGTCCCGGCCTCGAACGACAAGGCGCTGACCAAGATCTCGTCGCTGGCCTGCGATGCCATCATCATCGATCTCGAAGATGCCGTCGCCCCGGCCGACAAGGTTTTCGCGCGGGAAAAACTGGCCGACATCTTCGCCAATCGCCCCGGCCGGCGCTGCGAGATGGTCGTGCGCATCAACCCGCTCTCCAGCGAATGGGGCGCCGACGATTTGCTGGCCGCGGCACGCTGCGAGCCCGACGCCATCCTGCTGCCCAAGGTCGACACGCCGCGCGATGTTCTGGAAGCCGGCGACGTCCTCGACGACAATTTTTCACCTGACGAGGTGAAACTATGGGCGATGATCGAAACGCCCAAGGCTCTGCTCAACATCGGACCGATTGCCGAGCTTGGCCGCGATCCGGCATCGCGGCTGGTTTGTTTCGTTGCCGGAACGAACGATCTGGTCAAGGAGACCGGCACTCTCGCCACGCCCGATCGGCGCTATCTCACACCGTGGCTGATGCAGATGGTGCTCGCCGCGCGCGCCGGTGGCCTCGATCTGCTCGATGGTGTCTTCAATGATTTTCGCGATCTGGATGCTTTTGCGCGCGAATGCGGGGAAGCGGCCGCTATGGGGTTTGACGGCAAGTCGCTGATCCACCCGGCCCAGATCGATGCCGCGAACCGGGCCTTTGCACCTTCTGCCGAAGCCGTGGCCGAGGCGCGTGCGGTGAAGGATGCCTTCGCGCTTGCCGAAAATGCTGGCAAGGGCGTCATTGCACTGAATGGAAAAATGGTCGAACGGCTGCATCTGGCGCAGGCCGAAAAACTGCTGGCGAAGGCGGCCGCCAGCGGGGCATGATCGGCAACTCACGACAGGAATGAAAAATGAAACTCTACCGCTTTCTGTCCGGCCCGGACGATTCCAGCTTCTGCCACAAGGTAACCGCGGCGCTGAACAAGGGCTGGCACCTGTTCGGCTCGCCGACCTATGCCTACGACAAGCAGACCAAGAGCATGCGCTGCGGCCAGGCCGTGGTGAAGGATATCGAGGGCCAGGAATACGGGCCTAACACCAAGCTCAGCGATTGGTAAGAAGGTTCGCTGAAGCGCTCGTCCTTCGTCATCCTAGGGCGGAGCGACGCGAAGCGGAGGGCAGACCCTAGGATCCATGCCGTTACCTCTGCCGAAGAGCACGGCGGATCAGGATTAGTGCGATCAGACGGATTTATCGGGGATGGCCGCCCGATTGCCCGTTACCGCGGAACCGGATGATGAGTGTTCGGTTCTGCACCGCCGGAGCACTGCACCACCGTCACGGCATGGATCCCAGCGTCTCCGCGACGTCGCTTCGCTCCTGCTCCGGCCTGGGATGACGAAGCGTGGGCCCGTTACTCGGCCGCCTCTTCGATCCGCTCCATATCATCGTCCGACAGGCCGAAATGATGGCCGATCTCGTGGATCAGCACATGGGTGACGATGTCGCCCAGCGTCTCTTCGTTCTCGGCCCAGTAGTCGAGGATGGCGCGGCGGTAGAGTGTGACGCGGTTCGGCCCCTCGCCGGTCTGCGGATTCCAGCGCTCGGCAATGCCTCGCCCCTCGAACAGGCCGAGCAGGTCGAAAGGCGTTTCCAGCGACAGATCGTCCATGATCTCGTCGGTCGGGAATTCAGCGATCTGGATAACGATCTCGCCGGTCAGCTTGCGAAATTCCTCCGGCAGATGGGCGTAAGTCTCCAGCGCCAGGAACTCCATTTCCTCCATCGACGGCGAAAGCTGGTCGTGCCAGGTGCGGGTCTTGTAGATGCGGGCCATGCTTTGTCCTTCTGATCCCGGCATATAGGCTTTCGAGCCGGGCTCGGCAAATGGGCGGGTTGCGGCCTACGCGAGGACAGGAATAAATTCCCCATGACTCCGCTTGACTCTTCGGGCACCCTCTGGAATCCTAAGGGAACATAACAGGAACAATTGTGAGTGGAAGCTGACCGTCATGGCGACAAGCGCCGTGGCGCGGGAGACTGTTTTTGCCCTGCGCCGCCAGATCGCGAAGATCGAGGGAACGCTGCCCGAGCGCCTGGAGGCGCCGGCCGGCGCAGCCCCCGTTGATGCGGATGTCACCCCCCAGAATCCAGCGGATGTCACAATCGTCCGCCGCGGCCTCGCCGTGGCGCCGCCCGATGCGTTTCTGCGCACCGGCGCCGAAGGTCTCGATACCGCGCTCAGCGGCGGTTTGCCGAAGGCGGCGCTGAGCGAGATCCATGGCGCCGCGACCCGCGATGCCGGGGCCGTCGCCGGCTTCGCCCTGTCGCTCGTCAGCCTGATCCTTAAACAGGGGCCGCGACTGCCGGTCCTGTGGATCGGCACCGCGGAGGTCTTCCGGGAGGCCGGCTTTCCCTATGCCAGAGGGCTTCATGCCTTGTTCGGCATCGAGCCGGAGCAATTGCTGTTTTCCGAGGCGCCAAGGCTCCTCGACGCGCTGTGGACCGCCGAGGAAGCCGCGCGGATGACGGCGCTCGCCGCCGTCATCCTCGAAATCCGCGGCAGTCCGCAGCGGCTGGACCTCACCGCGACGCGGCGGCTGCACGCCCGGGCGCAGAATGCCGGCCGGCCGGTGTTCCTGCTGCGCCAGGCCGGCGAGCCCGAGCCGACGGCGGCACCCGTCCGCCTCGTCCTGTCGGCGGCGCCGTCGGCACCACGCGAGACGATCGCCGGCCCGCTCGCCGGCTCGATCGGCCGCCCCGCCTTCACCGTCAGCATCGGCAAGAGCCGCACGGCTTTGCCTGGACAATTCACACTGGAGTGGAACCCCGATGAACGCAGTTTCGAGGAAGGAAGGGCCGGGCAAGAACGGGCAAAGAATTCTGTCTCTGTGGTTTCCGCATCTCGCCGCGGAAAGGATCCTGCGGCAGCGTCTGGGGCGGTCCTGGCGTTCCCGGCCGTCGGATCACCTGCCCCTGGTGATCAGCCATCGCCAAGCGAACGCGCAGCGCATCGCCGCCCTCGACGAGCGGGCTGAGGCGCTTCATCTGAAGCGCGGCATGGGCATAGCCGACGCGCGCGCCATGCATCCGTCGATCGACGTCGCGGAAGCCGATCCCGAGGCCGACCGCCGCCTGCTCGAAAGCCTTGCCGACTGGTGCGACCGCTACACCCCGCTGGTGGCGCTCGACGCAGCCGATGGCCTGTTCCTCGACGTCACCGGCTGCACCCATCTTTTCGGCGGCGAACGCTCGATGCTGGACGACATCCTGTCGCGCTTTTTCCATCAGGGTTTTGATGTCCGCGCCGGCCTCGCCGCCACACCTGGTGCTGCCTGGGCGGCGGCGCGGTTTGCCAGTGACCGCATCGTCCCCGGTGGCGAAGAGGAAGCGCTTCTCGCACCCTTGCCGCTGGCGGCGCTGCGCATCGAGCCTGACATTCGCGCCAGCCTGGAAAGCGTCGGCCTGCGCACGGCGGGCGCCGTCATGGCAGCACCGCGCGCGCCGCTCGCCCGCCGCTTCGGTGTCTCGCTGCTGCTGCGTCTCGATCAGGCGCTCGGCCGCCTCGACGAGGCGGTGTCGCCGCGCCTGCCGGTCGCGCCGCTTTCGGTCGAACGTCATCTCGCAGAACCCATCATGCTGACCGACGAAATAGAGCGGCTGGTGAAAATGCTGGCGACGACGTTGAAGGCGGACCTCGAGCGCCGCGGTGAGGGCGCAAGAAGGCTGGCGCTGCTGCTCTTCCGCGTCGACGGCGCCGTCAGCCGCATCGTCGTCGGCACCTCGCGGCCGTTGCGCGAGCCGTTGCTGATCCAAAAATTGTTTCACGAAAGGCTTGCCGCGTTCGAACAGGACATCGATGCCGGCTATGGCTTCGATCTCGTGCGCCTCTCGGTCCTGTCGGCCGCGGCCTTCGACATGCAGCAGGCGGATCTCGCCGGCGAGACGAGCGAGGACGGCGCCGATATCGCCCTTTTCGCCGACCGCATCCGCGCCCGGCTCGGCGAAAGCGCGGTTTTGAAACCGGTTGCCGTCGAGAGTCATCTGCCCGAGCGCGCCGTCGCCATGCTTCCCTTCGCGGAAGCGCCGCAAAGGATCTCTCCGCCGAAGAAGCCGGGCAAGATACAAGACACGTCATCGAAGCCTGTGTTTCGGCCGGAACGGCCGATCCGGCTGTTCCGTTCGCCCGAACCGATCGAGGTGCCGGCCACCGAAATGCCTGAGGGACCGCCGATGAACTTCCGCTGGCGGCGCGCGCTGTACCGGGTCGCGCGCGCCGAAGGGCCGGAACGCATCGCCCCGGAATGGTGGCGAGAGGCACCGGGGCAGGAAGACGCACCGACCCGGGACTATTACCGCATCGAGGATAGCGACGGCCGCCGTTACTGGCTCTACCGCCAGGGTCTCTACGGCGCCTCGCAGGCCGCGCCGCGCTGGTTCATGCACGGGGTCTTCGCATGAACGCGCTGGCGGTCGTTCCCTATGCCGAATTTGGCATCCAGTCGAATTTCTCGTTCCTGCGCGGCGCCTCGAAGCCGGAGGAGCTGGTGGTCGCGGCAAAGTTCCTGGGATTTTCGTCGATCGGGCTTGCCGACCGCAACACGGTGGCGGGCGTCGTGCGCGCCTGGCAGCAGGCCAAGGTGGAAGGTCTTTCCTATCATCCCGGCTGCCGCCTGGTTTTTTGCGATGGCACGCCCGACGTTCTCGCCTATCCGCAGGACCGCAAGGGCTGGGGCCATCTGTGCCGCATGCTGACGCAAGCCAATATGCGCGACGAAAGCGAAAAGGGCGCACCGCTTCTCTATCGCGACGACCTTTTCGAATGGGGCGATCTCATGTCTCTGGCAGTTCTACCGGATCTGTCCGGGCCGGCGGAGGATGATCTCAGGCTGATTAGCCGGCTCGAGGATCGCTTCGGCAAGAACCTGCGGTTTGCCGTTTCGCCGGATTATCACGGCAACGACCGCTACCGTATCGAGCAGACAGCTGTCATGGCTGAGGTATCAGGCATTCCGCTGATGGCGACCAATGACGTTCTTTACCATACGTCCGAACGGCGCCGGTTGCAGGACGTGCTGACGGCGATCCGCCTCAACGTACCTGTTGCCGAAGCAGGGCTGGAACTGGCGGCCAATGCCGAGCGCCATCTGAAGCCGCCAATGGAGATGGCGCGGCTTTTCCGGCGGCATCCGCAAGCACTGGCGGAAACGCTGCGCTTTGCCGGCGAATTGAGCTTCTCTCTCAGTGACCTCCAATACAACTATCCCGACGAACCGACGGAATCGGGCCTCGGGCCACAGGCCGAGCTTGAAAGGCTGGCTCGAGAGGGAGCCGCGATACGGTATCCCTCAGGCGTTCCCGCCGATGTGACGAGGCGGATCCGGGAAGAGCTCGCCTTGATCGAGCGCCTGAATTACGCGCGCTATTTCCTGACTGTCTACGACATCGTCAAATTCGCCCGCAGCCAGGGCATACTCTGCCAGGGGCGTGGCTCCGCGGCCAACTCGGTGGTCTGCTATTGCATCGGCATCACCGAAGTGGGCCCCGAGAGGATCGACTCGCTTTTCGAGCGTTTCATTTCCGAGGAAAGAAACGAGCCGCCCGATATCGATGTCGATTTCGAGCATGAAAAGCGCGAAGAGGTCATCCAGTACATCTACCAGAAATACAGCGCCAAGCGCACCGCGCTTGCCGCGGCCGTCGTCAGCTACCGGGGCCGGTCGGCGATGCGCGAAGTGGCCAAGGCGATGGGCCTGTCGGCCGATGTCCGGAGCGCGCTGTCCAGCTCGATCTGGGGTTGGTCGACCTCGGAGCTCGGCGAAAAGGAGACCAGGGCCGGCGGCCTCGATCAGACCGATCCATCGACAAAGCATGTGATCGAATGCGCCAACGAGATCATGGGCTTTCCCCGTCATCTGTCGCAGCATGTCGGCGGCTTCGTCATCACCAGGGATCGGCTCGACGAGATCGTGCCCATCATCAAGACGGCGATGGACGAACGCAAGATGGTCGAGTGGGACAAGGACGATCTCGACGCGGTGAAAATCCTTAAAGTGGACGTGCTGGCGCTCGGCATGCTGACCTGCCTGCAGCGCGCCTTCATCCTGCTTCAGGATCATTATCCGGAGGCACGGGACGATTATGGTCAGCCCTATGTGCTGGCCACCCTCCCTGCCGAGGACAAACATGTCTACGACATGATCTGCCGTGCCGACACGATCGGCGTCTTCCAGATCGAATCGCGCGCCCAGATGTCGATGCTGCCGCGCCTCAGGCCGAAAACATTCTATGACCTCGTCATCGAAGTGGCGATCGTGCGGCCCGGCCCGATCCAGGGCAACATGGTCCACCCCTATCTGCGCCGCCGGCAGGGCAAGGAAAAACCCGAATACCCCAAACCGGAACTGGAAGAGATACTCGGCAGGACACTGGGCGTGCCGCTGTTCCAGGAACAGGCGATGAAGATCGCCATCGTCGCCGGCGGCTTCAGGCCGGGCGAGGCCGATGAACTGCGCCGCGCCATGGCCACTTTCAAGCGCACCGGCACAATCGGCAATTATCGCAAGCGGATGGTCGATGGCATGGTTTTGCGGGGTTACGAAAAGGACTTCGCCGAGCGCTGTTTCAAGCAGATCGAGGGTTTTGGCGAATACGGCTTTCCCGAAAGCCATGCCGCCTCCTTCGCCCTGCTGGTCTATGCCTCCTGCTGGTTCAAGACCTTCTATCCCGACGTGTTCTGCGCCGCGATCCTGAATTCCCAGCCGATGGGGTTTTACCAGCCGGCCCAACTTGTCCGCGACGCAAGCGACCATGGCGTCGAAATCCGCGAGGTCGACGTCAATTTTTCCGGTTGGGACTGCGCATTGGAGGACGCACCCTTCGACCCGGCCCGCATCCTCGGCCGCCATGCCCAGATGCGCGGCGTCATCCGGACCAATCATGCCGTCCGGCTGGGTTTTCGCCAGGTCAAGGGCCTGTCGAAGGAGCGCATGGAGGTGTTTGTCGCCAGACGCGGCGACGGCTACGCAACCGTTCGCGATGTCTGGCTGCGTTCAGGCCTCTACGTCGATGAGATCGAGAAACTTGCGCAAGCCGACGCTTTCCGTTCGCTCGGCCTCGACCGCCGTGATGCACTGTGGGCAGTCCGCGCGCTCGATGGCAAGAGTGCCGCTGAGACCCTGCCGCTGTTCGACCGGCCGGCGATCCGCTTGCGCGATCTCGAGCCCGAGACCAGGCTGCCGACAATGCCGCTCGGCGAGCACGTCGTCCACGACTACCGTTCGCTCGGCCTGTCGCTGAAGGCGCACCCGCTTGCCTTTCTGCGCCAGCGGCTGGACCGTTCCGGCGTCACGCCCAATGCGCGCCTCGGCCAGGTTCGGGACGGCAAGCGCGTTTCGGTCGCCGGCCTTGTCCTGGTGCGGCAGCGGCCGGGTAACGCCAAAGCGATTTTCCTGACGCTGGAAGACGAGCAGGCGGTGGCCAACGTCATCTTCTGGGAAAGAACCTTCAACCGCTATCGGCCCATTGTGATGGGCGCGCGGCTGGTGCGTGTCACCGGCAAACTGCAGTCGGAATCGGACGTCATCCATATCGTCGCCGAGAAGGTCGAGGATTTGACTCCCTGGCTGTCCGTGCTTTTGGAGGAGAAGCCCGATGTACCTGTCGTGCAAAACGACCGGCAGGATATCGCGACGTTATCGGGGAAGGCAGAAAGGGTCATGCCCAAGGGGCGGAATTTTCAATAGGGGATACCGGTGCGGCGGTGCGCGAAGGATCACCACGCTTCAGGACGGCCCACCCAACCGCGGCGGCGGCAATCCGTCGTCGAAGGGGAGCGAGCGTGCTTCCGAAGGCAGCATGATCGGGATGCCGTCACGCACCGGATAAGCAAGCCGTGCGACCCTCGAGATAAGCTCGCCGCGCTCCGGATCCCAGGTAAGCGGGCCCTTGGTCAGCGGGCAGGCCAGCAATTCCAGCAGCTTGGGATCGACATTGGCCTTCTTTCCATCACGCCCATCCACCATTCGGTCTGTCCTTCTCTCGGGGCAATCACTTCAGGTTCGCGTTCGCCCTCAGTCTTCGGCGTTTGCGCTGCCCCTCACCTGCCTGCCGGCATCCTCTCCCCGTATAGTGACGGGGAGATGGGTGCTCATCGATGGTTTCGCCAATCACCCGCGTAGCAGAATGTCCGCCAAGGTTGCCGACAGCCCCCTCTCCCCGTCCCTATACGGGGAGAAGTGCCCGGCAGGGCGATGAGGGGCGGCGCTGACTTCCGCAATTGGCTGAGTCCCTGCGTCCTTCTACTTTGCCTATTGCAGACTCGACCCGAAATCCTCGTTTTCGCGCGCCAACGCTATTTCGGTGATGGCGATCAGCGTTTCGGCGCGTGTCTTCAGGTCCGCCGCTTCGAGCAGCGCCTGTTTCTCGGCCGGCCCATAGGGAGCCATCATCGATAGCGCATTGACCAGCATGGCATTTTCGGCGCGGCTGACGCTTTCCCAGTCGGCTTCAAGATCGTTGGCCTGCAAATAGGCGCGAAACGCCTTGAGCAGTGCCGGCCGGTCGATCCCGGCCTCTGCCTGATCTTCATCGAGATCGGTGAGAAAGGGCGCAAACCGGCACTGGCGGAAGGGCGTCTTGACCGCGAGCTCCTGCACGATGCGGAACCGGCACACACCTTGCAGCGAAATCAGGTAGCGGCCGTCGCCGCTCTCGGAAAGCGCGATGATGCGTCCGGCGCAGCCGACATTGCAGAGTTCCGGCTCGCCATCGGCACGCCGCGCACCGTCGAGGCTGGGCTGTATGACACCGATCAGCCGCGATCCGGCGATCGCCTCATCCACCATCTCCAGATAGCGCGGCTCGAAGATGTTGAGCGGCATGCGGCCGCCCGGCAGCAGCAATGCGCCTTCAAGCGGGAAGATTGGCACCGTCGACGGCAAATCCGTATCGAGCCGGTAATGCGCGTTTCCCGCCTGCACTTCAAACCTCCGCTCGCTTCCTCAAGAAGCGCATCAAATCCGGATCCTCCCGATCAGCACAAGCGAGAGAGCCGACGGCCTGATCTCTGGCCCTAATCTGGCGCAGCCGCCGTCGACCGCAAGGCCATCAGGCAAAAACAGCTTGATGCGCGCTCAGGAAAACAGCAGCGACGACAATTTGCGCCGCGCCGCCAGCGTTGCTTCGTCGGTCATGCCCCATGCCTCGAAGAACTGCAGCAATTGCGTCTTGGCGCCGTCGTCGTTCCACGAGCGATCGGCCTTGACGATCGCCAGTAAATTGTCGGCCGCGGCCATGCGCTCGCCGTTGGCGTTCTGGATCACGGCAAGATCGAACCGTGCCTGGTGGTCTCCGGGGTTCTCAGCCAGGCGCCGCTCGAGCTCGGCCGGATTGCCAAGTGCTGCTGCCTGCGCAGCAAGCGCCATCTTGGCGCGCAGCGCAGCAAGCGGCGGCGCATCCTTCTTGGCTTCCGGCGCCCGCGCCAGCACGGCTTCGGCGCCCTTGCCATCGCCGGCCTCGAACAGCAGGTCACCCAGCCCGGCAATCGCATCGATCGTCTCCGGTGCCTGTTCCAGGATGGCGTCGTAGATGTCCGCCGCGGTCTGCACATCGCCGGCGTCGCGCGCCTCCGCGGCCGCGGCAAGCGCCTCGGCCACCTGCGGCGCACCATTGTTCTTGCCGCCGACCTTCTGGATGAACGCGGCGATCTGGCTCTCGGGAATGGCGCCCATGAAGCCGTCGACCGGCTGGCCATCCCTGAAGGCGATGACCGCCGGTATCGACTGGATGCCGAGCTGTCCGGCAATCGAAGGATGGTCGTCGATGTTCATCTTGACCAGCTTGACCTTGCCGCCGGCGGCCGTGACCGCCTTTTCCAGCAGCGGCGTCAGTTGCTTGCAGGGTCCGCACCACGGCGCCCAGAAATCGACCAGCACCGGCTGACGGCGCGATTCTTGGATAACGTCGGCGGCAAATGTGGCGGTCGTCGTATCCTTGATGACGTCGACAGCGACAGGCGGCTCGCTGCCAAGCGCGACTTTCGCAGGAGTGGCGTCAGCGCCGCCATACTGCACTGTGGTGGCATACTGTCGGCCATTGCCGACAAATGGGCCGCCAAATTGATTGTTGTCGCTCATCTCGTGCCCTTTCGGTCGCGCCGCCGGCCAGCGGCCCGGCGCAAGGTCCTTTAATTCTCAGTCAGAAGTCGGTTTATCGTCATCCATGTGGCGATCATGCCGAGACTTTCAAGATAACAGCATCATGCCCGGTTGCCTCGACGAATTTGACGAGGTCGGCGGCGGCGATCGATGTCGTTGCCTCATTGGTCAGCGGATGGGCATTGATGACCGCATGGCTCATCAACTCCTGGTCGAGAACGACCTTGACCCGCCGCTCCGTATCGTTGATCACGCCGAACACCGTGACCGCACCCGGTACGACGCCGAGAAGCTCCATCAGCATCTCCGGCTTGCCGAAGGAAACGCGCCCGACGGCGCCGATCACATGGTGGATCTGCTTGAGATCGACCACCGCCTCCTCGTCGACGCTGACCAGGAAGAAATTGTCCTTCTTGTCCTTGAGGAACAGGTTCTTGGTATGCCCGCCGGCGATTTCTCCACGCAGCGCCTGCGAATTGGCGACCGTGAACAGCGGCGGATGACGCAGGGTCGAGACTTCGATCCCGAGATCGGCGAGAAATGCAAAAAGCTCGGCTTCGGATTTCGGCATGTTGTTTCTTGTGGGACCTTCTTGTTGTCGCGGTTTGGATCATGCCGTTTACGGCCAATGACGCGGCCGAGACAAGACCGTTGCGCGGCAAGGCTGCCAATTGCGTTCCTATCCACACTAGGGAGGGCTCGTTTACGTCGCCGGGTGCGGCCAAAAAACCTGCGATTTCCCTGTTGCAATCGCCGCGCCCTTCAGCCATATAGGCGCGGCTTGCGGCCCAAAAAGCCGCGCGAGCGGGTGTAGCTCAGGGGTAGAGCACAACCTTGCCAAGGTTGGGGTCGAGCGTTCGAATCGCTTCACCCGCTCCAATTTTCTTTAGATTTGAAGCGCTTAGAGGCCCGGGGATCCGGGCCTTTTTGCTGTCTGGCGCCGGGCGGCGCCGTGCCGCTCACTGCACGATGCCCATTAGATGCTCACGTGGGCCTGCAGGGCGACCCTCTTGCAGATAATCATGCTTTGCGTGGCCAAGTACCGCGTCGCGGACCTCCTGGTTTAAGCCGAGATGCGCCAGTAGCAGTGCGCAGGTTACCAGAAAAGCGTTCTGCTCTAAGGCCTATTACACAAGCCGCTATCGCGTTGGTCAATCTTCAGATAGTCTGCAGAGCGAAAATGGCACAAGTCGGGAGCACTACGTTGTTGCCGCTGCTAAGGGAATGGCCGGGACTGTTCCTATCGTCGCTTCTATTGCTGGCGACGGCTGTCGCCGCCCCGACGCAGGAAACCAACATCGGATCGCCTTCCGATACTTCAGCCGCAACGCTGGCCAACAATGTCGCCGAGCTACGCATATTTTTGACGGACGATTCCGGGATGGTTCGGGGCGAGATAGCGACTGCTCGCCCATCCAATCTCGCGGAGCTCTCATTGGCGATGGAGGAAGGAACCGTCACATTTCGCGACGATGGCGCTGGGCCGGATCGAGTCAAGGGCGACGGCGTGTTTAGCGCGCGTTTCAAGTTTGACACGACGGCCGAGTTCGAAACGCTGCGCGCCGGCCTTAGGGCGACGATCGACGTTCTGCGCGATCCAGGCCAGGACATCCTAATCCGTCGAGGGCCGCGCGACATCGTGACCGCGGCTGACGCGATCCGGGATGCCGAGCTCAAAACGCCCGAAATCCTGAAGAAAGCGCGCCAGGAGGCGGAGCGGGCAGCGCGCCTGCTGGACTTCCAGGACCCGTTGAGGGCCGCAAAGGCCCTCGACATCAACGTCGCGACGACACCGTTCCAGCGTCTGCCGGGTTCCCGATTCGACCCTTTGGAGCGCAAGCAATTCAAGGTCGAATATCTCTTCGATTTCCCGATCTTCACCACGTTTCCGCCGCCCGCACCGCGCGTCGCCATCGACCGTGATCGCTCGCTGCTGATTACCGCGAAAGACGTGGTCGAGGATGACGAGCTCAGCTTCGATGCTTGCACCGGAACCGGCTCGCCCGGCGGGCCGTGGAGCTTCGGCCACCTGATGCGCGAGCTGGCATATGACACCGGCCTTACGCCCGAGGAATTCACACTGCACTGGCTGTTGAGTTGGCGACTTCCTCATGAGGTCAACGGCTGGATCGTCCCCGCGCGCCATCAGCAGCTGCAACATTTCATCGACGGGTGGCGCGGATTGTCCCCCAACGGGCTGCTCGATGTCGACTACTTCCCGGCGCGGCTTCTCGCCATAGTGAACCGGCCCGATCTTGCGGACCGTATCGGTTTCGGCGCCGGCGGCAGTGCCGGCGAGGGGCGGCTGGTATTCGGCTTGATGACCGGCTCCTGTACGCCAGCGAGCTTTACAGTGATCTTCGAATACGGCATCGCTGCCAATTCCTGCATAGAGGTCAAGGCATGGCAACAACGTTGGAAAGATCTTGACCAGTTTGACGTCGGCACTGCCGGCTACAATGAGGCGCTCGAATCCGTTACCCGCGCCTTCACCGATCATGGATCGAATCCGGGTCAGCGTCCCAATACGAGTTCGCTCAGTCAGATGAGGACCAACGAGAATGTGCTCGCCAGTGGTTGGCAAATGCGCGAATTCCGCCTTGAAGAGACCGGCCTGCTCGACGTTGTCCCGGTGAAGCAGACGCCGGATGACGGGTTCAATGGCAACGGGATCCTACTGGACTATTTCGTCATCAACGAAGCCGACATTCTCAACGACCGGCATGATGTTCGGGAGCGCTTTCCGGACGATCTCGACCCGTTCCTGGGTGGCGCGGCAAAGACCTTGTTTGAGAGCTTCTTCTGGTCGGCCCCGAATCTCGACAGCCTAATCGAGCCTTCCGAGACGCGCCGCAAGTTTTCGCTCGCCACCTGCAATGGCTGCCATGCAGGTGAAACGGGCACCCGATTCACCCATATCGGAAACGAAGGCAGACGCGAAATGGGCCAGCCTGTGGAACTCTCCGGGTTTTTGCGGGGCGAGACCGTCACCGTGCCGATGAGCGGGGGCGCCACGCGGCGCTATGAGGATTTGACGGAGCGCGAGACTGCCATGTCGGAGCTTCTCAACCGTTCCTGTTTCGGGCTCCTGGGCTTTCAGCGATCTCCTTTCGTCCACTGAGACGTCGGTCCGCCTTCAGTGATGCTCGGCCGTCACTTGATGGCAGTGTGCCTGGAATGATAGTTTGGCCGGGGCGTTGGCCTCCGCCCTGCGGACTAGCATGGTTAGTTTTGTCACCGCGGATGGGGAACGCCATGCTTATGTATTGGCGCCGCCGCGCGGTATGGCGGGGCAATCCTCTTTGCAGTGTTCGGAATACTCAAGTGTGCGTGGGACCGGACCGAGCCGGCTTGAGCTCTCGGACTTACTTGAAATCCAATTTTTTCAAGGGGAGGAAGCAAATGGCAAGGCTTAAGATATTCGACAATAATAATATCAGTGCTAACGTACCGAGCAAGCAAGGGTACATCAATGTTGCTACCGGTGTGATCAACGATTTCACCAATTTCGATAGTAAGTCTGATAAGAAAAAATCTGATTTACTCCAACAGTACGCGGGTAATAACTACATCATATATCAACTTACTAGGAATCCGGAAGCAAACGTCCAAATTGACAGCAGCAACTGCAAGGTGGATATCGTACCTGATGGGAGAAAGAAACCTGGCGTCACTTTCGGTAAGCATAATATAGTGTTGCCGGAGATTGAACCGGGCGATCCTCCGCTGGATACTGGCTACCTGTCTGAGCACGTTAAGGCAATTAGTGAGCTATACGGGGCCGGTACCTCGCCAGAAGTGGACCAAGCCTGCAAATTCCTGTTCGGATTGATGCTGCTCACCCGCTGCCGTTGAGGCGGCCTTAGATCAGCCGGCGGGACCTGCTTTTGGGGACCACCGGCCATTGTTCGCGCCACGGCCCACTGAGCCAGTCAACACCTCACTTGTCCCTAAAACGAAACGACCAGTCTCAAAGGTGAGCGCGGATCGCGCTATTGTTTGCGAGAATCATTCTGCCTGGCATAGTTGCTCCAGATCTCGCCGATCCTCGTCCCGCTTGATGGGGAAGGCTTCTACAAACCAGCGCAAGATCTCCTTCGGCGTCGGAGGCTTGGGCCCTGCCCAGGCCGCAGCAACAGACGTGTGCAATTGCATCAGCGCCGCACGAGCTTCATCCGTCCTCCCCAGCTTACGCAGGGCGGCAGTTTTCCAACCAGCGGTGTCGACGATTGCATTCCTCGACCGGTCGGCCGCCTCTACAGCGCCTTCGAAATCTCCGGCAAAATAACGGATTACCGCGATGTGAGACCACTGGTAGTCCAAAAACATGGATGTCAAATCCATTGCACGCTCCAGCAGGCGCGAGGCAGGATCGACGCGGCCCATGAACGCCATACCCAAGGCTGCCGACACCAGTGTCTTCGGACTGTTAGGGTTGAGTTCAGCGGCTAGTTCGTAGTGCACTTCCGACTGTTCGAAGTGTCGGGTCATGGCTGTTGACCAGGCGACGACCAAATGATTGCGTGCGTCCAGGGGATCGAGGGCCACAGCGCGCTGGGCCAGTTCAGCTGTCCGCTTCGTTATGAAAGGATCGGCAGCAATTCCCGGTCGGATGAATTGCCGTGCATTGTGGATGCTGGCCAGACTGGCATAGGCGGGAGCAAAGTTTGGGTCGGCAGCGATTGCGCCTTCGAACAGCCGTTCGGCCTCGTCGTCGGCATCTGGTGTCCAGCGGGTTAGTAAATCCTCGCCGCGCAACCAAGCATCATAAACACCGAGGTTTTGCGGGAGGCCCCTGACTTGCCGGGACAGCCTGTCATGTGAAAGGTAAACCTCTAGAGTTGAAGCGATCTTTCCGACTAATTGCTTCTGCAGAGATAGCCAGTCGCCGAGCGAAAACCTAAAAGACTCACTCCAAATGACCTGGTTCGTGTTGGGATCGCTTACCGATACGACCAGTTGCATATCATCTTGGTAGTCCACGCATTGGGCCGTCAGTAAATAGTCCGTGTCGGGACCTTCGACCGCGCCATCCTTCAACTCGACGACTGTGAACTCCCGAAATTTGGACAAATTGACGATTAGTTCCGAGCGGAATCCCCATACCAGAAGAGAGATTTTCTTAGTTCGCGTCTCGAATTTTCCGACCGCGAGCGTTGGCGCAGGTCCGCTCGGCCGCGGTGGTTTCCCTCTGCTCAACAATTGCGGGCCCGGACCCTTAAGCGCCTCTGCCAGAGCCGTCGTTTCCATGCTAGGCAGCAACTGATATCGTTCGCGCAGAAGATCGCGCAGATTTTCATAGACGCGCATTGCAGCGGCGACATTCTGCAGTTCCGCATGGTGGCGGATGAGACAGCGCGCAGCGCGTTCATGGCTAGGTTCGAGTACTAAGAGGGCATTTGCTGCCCTGCGCATTGCAGGTTCGGATATCTCGAAGCGTTCCAGCATGGCCTCTAAGGCCTCCAATGCGTGGTCACGCCAGTTGTGCCTGGTCACACTCAGCCATGCGCTGAATAGATCGCTGGTGTCTTCTAAGCCATATAAGATCGCCTCGGACCAATCCGATCGTTTGAGCAGCAGGTCGTCAATCTTGCCCTCTCCAAGATCGTTCAACATGCGGACGACATCGACGGTTATGCGCGAGGGGCTCAACCCGATAATATTTCCGCGTCTGAGAATTCCTGCCGCGGAGCCACCCGCAATTGATCTGTCCGCGATCTGTAGGCAGTTCGCCATCGCACGCCGAGCGGCTACCGGGCCACGTTCTGGCCAGATCAAGGTAGCCAGCCGGTCATGCACCTCCTGAAAATTGCGGGACAGTGCGAGGTATCCAATCAGTGCCTGCGCTTTCGGAGAACGCAATGCGATTGCTTCGCCATCTTCCCTGTAAAGGCCAAGCCCATCGATGACCGAAATCAGTCGCTGATGGCCGTTGTCCGGGACATCAGCAAGGTTGGAGGCAACCACGTTGTAGAGCGTCAGCGGCTCAGGCATGTTCTTCAAAGCGGGCCGCCCGGCGAACCGAAACCGCCACCGCCCGGTGTTGCGGGCCGCCCAATAGACGTCTTGCGTCACACACACACCGCCTGGCTCGGCCATAGCCTGCACCCGAGCAGCCACGTTTATCGCATGGCCAAACACGTCGCCCTCACGGCGATGAACCTCTCCAATATGCAATCCGATCCGGAACCGACTGCAAAACGCTCTCCTGTCTAGGAGGTCAGCTAGGCTACCCTGCATGAAAATGGCGTAGTCGATGGCGTTCGATACACCGTCGAACAGTATCAGGACCCCGTCGCCGGTCGTCTTAATGAACTCGGCGCCGAATTCCTCGCAATGGGTTTGGAAGAGTTGGAAACACTGCGAAACGAGATCCAGTGTTCCAAGTTCGTCGGCGGCGGTTAGCTGGCTATATTGAGCCAGATCCGCAAACAGGATTGATTTAAGGGTCGCTCGCTCCGATCTCGCTTGCATAGTCGCCGCTGATGCCCTGTCGAATGTGCTATTCTGCTCTCCAATGCGGGTTTAGTCGACGATACAACGAACTGATGGCAATTGCTTTCATAGATGGGTGTAGCGAGCTCGCCAGAGTCGGCGAGCTGTTCGATGTGATTAACCTGCCTGTGACGGATGTTCCGGCTCACTTCGCTATCGCGATCCCTAAGAATGCTTTGTTGCAAATGCCGGTAACGCCGCGCTCAGCAATGCCCGAAACTGGCAGGCTGGCGAGCGGCCGAGGATTGAGCATGGACGACTGCCGGGCGAGTTGCCTTGGCGAGGCAGCCGAACTCTTCAGTTGCTGCTCATGGGGTGATGAGCCGTTGATCACCGCTACAGTCGACGAGATCGGGTCAGCGGCAATCGCTCCTGAAAGCCTGAACGGCTTCAGTTCCCATCAGATCGTCGCCCGCGGTGTATGGAACAAAGAAAATATTGGCTTTGATTGGCGACCGCCGATCAGGGATGAATCTGCCGCGCTGGACTGGCTGAAGGTTGAAGATGCATTTGGGGGGGATGGGGCGTTCATACCAGCAGACTTTGCTTTCATAGGACGCAAAGAGGCCGGCGAGGAGGGCGCGGTCGCCATCGGCGATAGCAGTGGGTGCGCTGCAGGGCCGAGTGCGGACGCCGCGAAACTGGCGGCTATCTTGGAGCTAGTCGAGAGAGATGCGACAGGTCGCTGGTGGTATGGAAGAAGGCAGCGCCAAATAATTGATCCGTCCTGTCTCTCGGGCATCGATGCTCTTGTTGACTGGCTGTGGGATCGCGAACGTCGAACCTGGCTCTTCGACATTACCTCGGACATCGACATCCCGGTGATTGCCGCCGCTTCTGCCGAACCGGAAGGCAAAGACGTCTCGCTAGGCTTTGCTGCGGGCAAAAACCTACAGTCCGCTGCGACAGCTGCCTTGACGGAGATGCTTCAAATGGAGATTTCGCTCGGGGCTTCACGAGCGCTTGGCGACGAAGCTGGCGCTTGGTCGCGATGGCGAGAGAAAGCCTCTATGAAAACGCCACCCCTGAATATGGCCCCGATCCAACACGTCTCGCCAAGTCTACCTCATCCAGCGGTTGAACGTGACCTATCGGACGTGCTCAACGCCTTGGCGCATAGAGGAATCGATTTGTGGTTTGCCGAAATGACCCGCGCGGAAATCGGGATTCCCGTGTTTCGCGCCGTATCTACCCTGCTTTGTCACTACAAACCACGGTTCGGACGCGCACGTCTCTTTGCTCCCGATGCTTGCGATCTAAGCTTCGATACCGGCTCGCCCGCCGACCAGCCATTGCTTTTAGTTTAGTATTGGCAGCATGAGCAAGTAACCAGGATGGTCTAACCTTTAGATCTGCACCAGCCTTTGCCGCGCTTTGTTCGCCGCTCGGAATACGCCCCCGACAGAGTTAAGACCTTTGCTTTTCAAATTCGGACCAAGGTCCCTTGCGGACAGGCGCATTTAAACGAAACTGGCTGAATAGTGGACCATCACATTAGAGAG
This sequence comes from Mesorhizobium sp. M1312, assembly GCF_040318115.1. NCBI lineage: Bacteria > Pseudomonadati > Pseudomonadota > Alphaproteobacteria > Hyphomicrobiales > Phyllobacteriaceae > Mesorhizobium > Mesorhizobium sp. M1312. The sequence continues at coordinate 225,063 of NZ_JAMYLQ010000005.1, forward strand.
TCCTCATATTCATAGGCCGAACCATCCTGGCGGGAGGGCGGCTCGAAGGAGGAATTATGAAAACTCGAACCAGTCTCTTCGCAACGGTCGCCGCTCTCGCCCTTGTCGCGTCTCCAGTTCTCGCCGGACCCGGCGGCAATGGCAAGGGCAAGGGTAACGGCGCAAGCAACGGCAATGGCGGCAACTCGGCTGGCGCTGGATCGCAGGGACACGGAGCCGCCACGTCTGCGGCGGCCAGGGATAAGTCCACGACCGGAATTGCTCATGCAATGGCTGTCGTTTCAACGACGCCGGCCTCAGCGCAGGCCACCTTGTCCTTGCAGGCAGCCTTGGACAAGTTCCTGGCAAGAAACGCCGATCCGGCAGAGACTTCCGACGACACCTCCGGCGAAATTCCTGACGCAGCCGAATAATATTGCAAATCATGCGCTGCTCGGCGACGCATCGCACTGTCGAGATTCTTAGCCAGTTGGCAGGCTCCTTCATCTGTTCGGCCGATGCCATGGGTCCAGGAAAAGCCGACATTTAAGCCCGATCCCTAGGGATCCCTGGAACGGTCCTGCCCCTACAGACTGTCCAGAGAGCACCACCGGCTTCGGGCCGGTGGTGCGTCTTTGCGTGGGCGCTCAATTGGCCACTAACCGTGGCCGTTTTGGTGCCGGGGCCGACCTGGCTGGGAACTACCTGGCGCCAGCGCCTCTGCGAAAATCCGACGGCGACATGCCGGCCAGCTTGCGGAACGATTTGTTGAAGGCGCTGAGCGAGCCGAAGCCCGAATCCATGGCGACGCGCAGCACGTTGGCGTCCTGGTGCATCAGCAGCGCCTGCGCGTAGCTGAGCCGCAACAGGTTGACATATTCGTTGAGCGTCATGCCGGTCGATTTCTTAAAGATGCTCATGGCGTATTTGGGGTGGATGTCGGCCGCCGCCGCGATATCAACGCAGTCGATGTCGTAGAGGAAATTCTCCGCGATGAAGTCGCACATGCGCCCAACATTGCGCAGGGATTGCTGATCGAAGGGGCTGCCTGCTTCCTGCTCGATCGGGGTTTCGGGTACCAGCCGGTAAGGTTCGAAGCGCACCCGCTCCAGCCGCAGCAGCAGCTCGTTGACGGCGTGCTCGGCTTTGCCCGGATCGCCCGAGCGGACATAGCGGTTCCAGCGCTCGAAATTGTCGCTGTCGGACCGGTCGGTGGCATTGGTCACTAATGTCGCGCCCGTCATCAGCCGGTTGCGGACGTCCGCGGGCAGGTGCAGCCGGAAGAAGTGCACCAGCGGCAGATGCGCGCCGGCATAGACGGCGTCGTCCGACGCATCGTCCATCTGGTGCGGCAGGCCGCCCCAGAACAGGCACATGTCGCCGGCAGAAAGCGAGATCTCGTGCTCATCCATGCGGTAGTGCACGGCGCCGCGGACGATGAAATTCACCTCGACCTGGGCATGCCAGTGCGGCTTGAGCATCACCAGAGGCTGGGTGTGAAACATTTGCAGCAGCAGCGGCAGACCCTCCACGCTGCTGGCGCCAGGCTGGTAAAACGGCCTTTCCGGCATCTTACTTTCCGCCAATTTTTTATTCCTTTTGTCGCGGACAAGCCTTCCCCAGTGCCTAGTCTAGGCACGCTCACGATGAGAGAGCAAATGAAATGGGAGGATTTCAATGCGCACCATACTGACCTGCGCCGCGTTCGCGCTTGCCCTGGGCTCGGCCCCGGCCTTTGCGCAATCCGGCGAAATCACGATCTGGAGCTGGAACGTCGCCGCTTCATCGTTGAAGGCCACCATAGAAGGTTTCAACAAGCAGTTCCCCGATATCAAAGTCACCGTCCAGGATCTCGGCAACCAACCCACCTACGACAAGTCGATCGCCGGCTGCGCCGCCGGCGGCGAGGGACTGCCGGATATCGTGACGATCGAGAACGGTGAGGCCGAGAACTACTGGAGCCAGTTCCCGGACTGCTTCGTCGACCTCCATACGCTGGGCTACACGGCGGAGGATCAGTCAAAATTCCCCGATTTCAAGCGCACCGAGCTCGAAGTGGAAGACAAAGCCTATGCGATGCCGTGGGATTCGGGCCCGGTGGCGATGTACTACCGCCGCGACTTCTATGAGAAGGCCGGCGTCGACCCCGCCTCGATCAAGACCTGGGACGATTTCATTGCCGCCGGCAAGAAGATCCAGGACGCCAATCCCGGTGTGACGATGACCAACGCCGATTTCAACGGCGACTCCGAATTCTTCCGCATGATCTCCAACGAGCAGGGCTGCGCCTATTTCGCCGCCGACGGCCAGTCGATCACCGTCAATCAGCCGGCCTGTTTGGCGTCGATGACCAAGATCAAGGAGATGAAGGACGCCGGCATCATCACCTCGGCCGACTGGAGCACCAAGATCACCAACAACACCGCCGGCACCGTAGCCACCCAGATGTATGGCGGCTGGTATGAAGGCACCATACGCACCGAGTCGCCCGACGGCAGCGGCAAATGGGGCGTATATCTGATGCCGAGCCTCACTGCCGACGGCCCGCGCGCCGCCAATCTCGGCGGTTCGTCGCTCGCCATCACCTCGGTGTCCAACAACAAGGAGGCCGCCTACGCCTACCTGAAATACTCGCTTGCGACCAATGAGGGCCAGATAGCGATGCTGAAGGGTTTTGGCCTCGTGCCGTCACTGATCTCGGCGCTCGATGACCCCTATGTCTCCGAAGGCCAGCCCTATTGGGGTGGCCAGGCGGTGTGGAAGGAAATCCTCGGCACCTTGCCCAAGGTCGTCCCCAGCCGCGGCACCCCGTTCCAGAGCGACGCGGAAATCATCGTCCGTGCGGTGCAGACCAAATATCTGGGCGGCGGCTATCCCGATGCCAAGGCGGCGCTCGACGATGCCGCAAGCCAGATCGCCTCGGCGACCGGCCTGCCGGTCGAAGAGTGAGATGAACGCGGCTCCCCCTTCTCCCCTTGTGGGAGAAGGTGTCGCCGAAGGCGACGGATGAGGGGTGTTCCAGCTTGGCGCCAACAGCGCTCCGTCCAGCACCCCTCAACCGTCTTGGCGCTACGCGCCAATCCACCTTCTCCCACAAGGGGAGAAGGTAAGACAGCGGCGCCGCCGACCTCGACAGTAAGCCGGCAAACCTAGAGACAGGAAGGAGAAAGAATGCGCTATCAGAACGCCACGGCGTATCGCTTCCTCGCACCCTACCTGCTGATCTTCTCGATCTTCTGGCTGTGGCCGATCATCAGCTCCTTTCTGATCTCCTTCCAGGCAACGCGCACCGTACCGTGGCGGTTCGCGCCCACTTTCAACTGGGGCCGGCTGATCGGCGACCCCGCCTTCTTCAACGCGCTGAAAAACACGCTGCTCATCCTCGTCATCCAGGTGCCGGTGATGATCACTTTGGCAATCGTGATGGCCGTGCTGCTCAATTCGCCGCTGCTCAAGGCCCGTGGCCTGTTCCGCTTCGCCTTCTTCGCCCCGGTCGTGGTCGGTGAAGTCGCCTATTCCGCGGTGTTCCGGCTGATGTTCAATCTCGATTACGGCATCATCAACAAGCTGCTGAACAGCGTCGGCCTGCCCCGTATCGACTGGTTTTCCAACGTCACGCCGGCGATGGCGGTCATCATGATCGCGGTGACCTGGCGCTGGGCCGGCTACAACGCCATCATCCTGCTCGCCGGCCTGCAGTCCATCCCCCAGGACGTCTACGAGGCGGCGACGCTGGACCGCGTCAGCAAGCTTAAGCAGTTCTTCTACATCACCCTGCCGCTGCTCAAGCCGATCATCGTGTTCTGCGCCGTGCTGTCGATCATCGGCACCATGCAGCTGTTCACCGAGCCCTTCCTGATCACCGAGCGCGGCGGACCGGGCGGCGGCACCGAAACGCTCGGGCTGCTGCTTTACCGCCAGGGCTTCCGATCGCTCAACTTCGGCTACGCCTCGGCCATTGCCTACACCATGGCCGGGCTGGCGATCGCCATCTCGCTGGTGCAACTGTGGCTGACGAGGGATCCGAAATGAGCTCGCGTTCCTCTTCAAAACTGGGGCGCAGCATCGCGCTGCATCTCTTCCTGACGCCGCTTGCGCTGATCTGGCTGTTTCCGCTGTGGATGATGGCGGTTTTCTCGACCATGCCCGACAGAGGCATCTTCAGCCCCAGCATCGAGCTTTTGCCGCACGGCAGTTTCCTCGACAATGTCAACAATTTGCAGCGCGACACCAATTTCATCGGCGCCATCGGCATCTCCGTCTCGGTGGCGGTGACCTATACGTTCTTGTCGGTGCTGCTCACCTCGATGGCCGGCTGGGCGCTGGCGCGCTACCAGTTCTTCGGCAAGGGCGTGGTCGTCGCCATCATCCTCGGCACCATCACGCTTCCCTACGCTGTGGTGCTGATCCCGCAATTCATCATGGTGGCGCGCGACTTCAAGCTCGCCAACACCTGGGTGGCGCTGATCGTGCCGCCGCTCTTCAATTCGCTCGGCGTGCTGTTCATGCGGCAGAGCTTCTCGATGATGCCGGGCGATCTGTTCGACGCCGCTCGGGTCGAGGGGGTCAAGGAATGGCGGATCTTCCTGTTCGTAGCACTGCCGCTGGCGCGGCCGATGCTGGCGGCGCTCGCCATCATCCTGTTCCTCGCCTCCTGGAACAACTATCTCTGGCCGCTGCTGATCAATTCCAAGCCCGGGGCGATGACGGCGCCGGTGGCGCTCGGCACGCTGATCGGCCTCACCAAAGTGTCGTGGGGCGGCATCATGGCGGGCGCCGTGATGCTCACCGTGCCGATGCTCGTCGTGTTCGTGCTCTTGCAGCGCCATTTCGTCGCCGGCATTGCCGCCGGCGCCATTAAATAGGATCAGCATGGCAGCGGTCACACTCAAGAATGTCGTCAAGCGCTTCGGCGTCTTCGAGATCGTTCACGGCGCGAACATCGACGTCAATGACGGCGAATTCGTTGTCTTCGTCGGCCCTTCCGGCTGCGGAAAATCCACGCTGCTCAGGATGATCGCGGGGCTCGAGGATATCAGCGGCGGCGAGATCGCCATCGGCGGCAAAGTGGTGAACAATATCGAGCCGGCCGACCGCGGCATCGCCATGGTGTTCCAGTCCTACGCGCTCTATCCGCATATGAGCGTCGAGCAGAATCTGAGCTTCGGGCTCAGGATGAACGGCAACCCGAAGGCCGACACCGAGCGGCGGGTGAAGCGGGCCGCCGAAATCCTGCGCATCGCCGAACTGATGAAGCGGCGTCCGCGACAATTGTCGGGCGGCCAGCGCCAGCGCGTCGCCATCGGCCGTGCCATCGTCCGCGAGCCGCAGGTGTTCCTGTTCGACGAGCCGCTCAGCAATCTCGACGCCGAGCTCAGGGTGCAGATGCGGGTCGAGATCTCGCGCCTGCACAAGGAGCTCGGCGTCACCATGATCTATGTGACGCACGACCAGACCGAAGCGATGACGCTGGCCGACAGGATCGTCGTGCTCAACGCCGGCAATATCGAGCAGATCGGCGCGCCGCTCGATCTTTATGACGACCCCACCAACCGCTTCGTCGCCGGTTTCGTCGGCTCGCCGAAGATGAATTTCATGGCGGCGAAAGTGGTCGAGGCCCGCGACGGTACAGCGACCGTCGAACTCGCCAACCATTGTGGCGCCAAACTGCGGAAGCCGCTTTCGGGTGCTCCACCTGCAGTCGGCAGCGAGGTCGTGCTCGGCGTCCGGCCGGAGCATTTCTTCGAGGCCGGCGAAGGCGATTGCGACATCGCCGTCAAGGCCGATGTCGCCGAGCACTTCGGATCGGTGAGCTACGTCTATGCCAGTGCCGGGGCCAGTGCGGGGGCCGGACCAGAGGAACTGATCATCGAGCGCGAGGCATCGCGGCAGCGGGCGAATGGCGACCACATGGTGGTGTCGATTAGGGCGGGCCGGTCGCTTCTCTTCGACACGTCAGGTGCACGCATTCGCTAATGCATGTCGCCCAAAAGCATGCCCTCGGGCGTGAACCCAGGGTGCGCAGCGGTTTGGGACAACGACATGCACAAAAATAAAGACACGCCAATTTTTCTTTAACAACTCGCGACGCCGAGGCGACCCCAAGGAGATTTGAGATGACGTCCGAACCACGAAAAATCCGCTGGGGCATTCTCGGGCCCGGCACCATCGCCAAGGACTTTGCCGGCGGCGTGGCCCATTCGCGCACCGGCACGCTGGTCGCCATTGGCGCACGCAATCCCGGCAAATCAGGCCTCGCTGAAAACTTCCCCGGCGCCCGCATCCTCGACGGTTACGAGGCTTTGCTCGCGGACCCGGACGTCGATGCGGTCTACATTTCGACGCCGCATCCGAGCCACGCCGAATGGGCGATCAGGGCTGCCGAGGCCGGGAAGCACGTGCTTTGCGAAAAGCCGATGGGACTGACCGCTTTCGAGGCGGACGCGATGATCCATGCGGCACGCAAGGCCGGCACATTTCTTGGCGAAGCCTTCATGTACCGGCTGCATCCACAGACGGCAAAGCTGGTCGAGCTGGTCAGGTCCGGCGCGATCGGCGAGGTGCGCATGGTGAAGTCGAGCTTCGGCTTCGCCATGCCTGACTTCATGCCGGAGCACCGGCTCTACGCCAACGACCTCGCCGGCGGCGGCATTCTGGACGTCGGCGGCTACCCCGTTTCGATGGCGCGGCTGATTGCCGGGGCAGCAATCGGACAACCCTTCGCCGAGCCGGACAAGGTGGCGGGTGCTGCGCATCTCGGCCAGTCCGGTGTCGACGAGTGGGCTTCGGCGCTGCTGCATTTTCCCAGCGGCATCGTCGCCGAAGTCTCCTGCGGCATCTCGCTGGCTCAGGACAACGTCCTGCGCATCCTCGGCACCAAGGGCCGCATCGAGGTCGCGGATTTCTGGTATGCAAGCGGCAGGCAAGGCGGCACCGGGGAAATCCGCATCATCCGTCCGGGCGGTGAGGAGGTGGTCGAGGTCAGGGAAGACCGCTGGCTCTACGCTTTCGAGGTCGACGCCGCCGGCGAGGCCATCCTCGCCGGAAAGCAGGAATTTGCCTGGCCGGGCATGGGCTGGGCCGACAGCCTCGGCAATCTGCGCGTGCTCGACAAATGGCGTGCCGCCATCGGCCTCGAATACGAGATCGAGAAGCCCAAAAGACGCGTCAACACCATCTCCGGCCGGCGGCTGCGCTCCGGCGGCACCACCATCCGCAAGCGCGACATTCCGGGCCTGCCGCGGCCGGCCTCATGCCTGGCGCTCGGCTTCGAGGATTTCCGCACCTTCTCCTCGGGCATGATCCTGCTCGATGCCTATTTCGAAGCCGGAGGCAACGTCTTCGACACCGCCTATATCTATGGCAGCGGCTACACCGAAACGCTGCTCGGCCAGTGGCTGAAGAACCGCGGTGTGCGTGAGCAAGCGGTGGTCATCGGCAAGGGCGCGCACACCCCGCTCTGCTATCCCGATGTGATCGGCAAGCAGCTCACCCAGTCGCTCGACCGGCTGCAGACCGATCATGTCGATGTCTATTTCATGCACCGCGACGATCCGGACGTGCCGGTAGACGAATTCGTCGACGCGATGGACAGGGAGGTCAGGGCTGGCCGCATTCGCGGTCCGTTCGGCGGCTCGAACTGGACAAGGGAACGCATGGACGAGGCTATTGCCTATGCCGAGCGGACCGGCAAGCAAAAGCCGGGCGCGCTTTCGAACAATTTTTCGCTGGCCGAAATGCTGGTGCCGATCTGGCCGGGTTGCGTCACATCGTCAAGCGACGAGTGGAAGGCCTGGCTGACCGCCCGGCAGATGCCGAATTTCGCCTGGTCGAGCCAGGGACGGGGTTTCTTCACCGGCCGCGCCGGGCGTGACCAGCGTGACAATGAAGAGCTGGTGCGGGTCTGGTATTCGGAGAAAAACTTCGGCCGCCGCGACCGGGCGATCGAGCTTTCCAACAGGCTGGGCAAGAGCCCGATCCATGTCGCGCTCGCCTACGTCCTGGCCCAGCCGTTCCCGTCCGTTCCGCTGATCGGGCCGCGCACGCTCGACGAACTGGAGGACAGTCTGCAGGCGCTCGACATTGCGCTTTCGCCCGACGACCTTGCGTGGCTGGATGGCGGTTCCGAGCAGCATCCCGCTCGACGCATGGGCTGAGGCTAGGCAAATCGCGGTGGCCTTCGCTGCCCCTCACCCCTTACCCTCTCCCCGTAAGAACGGGGTGAGGGGGCCAGCGTTGAGGCAAATCCCCTTCTTCCCGTCACTATACGGGGAGAAGGTGCCGGCAGGCGGATGAGGGGCAGCGCAAACCAAATGCGGTTGCCCAAGACTGATCCCTAACGCTCACCTTCGGCCGCCGATCCTTCCATGGCATCTCCCGTTCCAGCTGCGTGGAAACGGCGAGCACCGTTGCTTCATCACCATAGCGGCCGACCAGTTGCACACCGATCGGAACGCCGGTGGCAGACCAGCCGAGCGGCAGTGAAATCGCCGGCTGTCCGGAGATGTTGAAGGGAAGGCAAAGACGGCGTCCGTCCATTTTGCATTGTAACGGTCGATGTCCGGCTCCGACATGTCGTAATACCCCAAAGGCCTCGGCAGTTGCGTAAGCGTCGGGGTGATGAACAGATCGTAGGGCGCGAGGTCGCCGACGATGTCTCGGCCGACCTGCCGGATCGTCTCGACATCGGAGATGTGGCGGATGCCGCTCGTCGCGCGGCCGCGCTCGATGATCGCCCAGGTCACCGGCTCGACATCGGCCTGCGTCACCGGCCTGCCAATGACCGTTTCATGATAGCCGAACGTTGCCGCCGTCTGCACGCAGGTCATGTTGGTGTAGGTCTTCCACACCGCATTGGCGTCGAGCGGCATGTCGTGCTCCTCGACATCGTGGCCGAGGCGCTCAAGCGCGGCCACCGTCGCCAGCACGGTGGCCTTGACCTCTGGGTCGATCCCCGTGCCATTGGGCGGCGTGACGGTGAAGCCGATGCGCCTCCTTTCCGGCGCGCGCGCCGAAAGGCTGAGCCAGCTGCCGTCCGGAACCGGCGGCGTATAGGGATCGCCCGGCAGCGCGCCGGCCACGGCATCGAGATAGGCCGCCGTGTCGCGCACCGTCCTGGAGCAGCACAGGAAATAAGCGCCGCCATACCAATAGTCGCCGAAGGGCGCCAGGCTGACGCGGCCGCGCGACGGTTTCAGGCCGACGATGCCACAGCAGGAGGCCGGGATGCGGATCGAGCCGGCGCCATCGCTGGCCTCGGCGATCGGCACCATGCGCGCGGCGATTGCCGCCGCCGCGCCGCCGCTCGAACCGCCCGGCGTGATGCCGTCCTTCCAAGGGTTTTTCGTCACGCCGTAGAGTTTTGGTTCGGTGGTGATCGACCAGCCATTCTCGGGCGCGTTGGATTTGCCGACAAGCACCAGGCCCGCCCGCTTCATGCGGCGCACGACTTCGGTATCAAAATCGGCGACGACATCCCTGAGGAAAGAGCAGGCATTGGTATTCGGCGCTCCGGTCCAGGACGAGCCTAGTTCCTTGAGCAGGAACGGTACGCCGGCAAGAGCGCAGTTCTGTCGACCGTTTCAGCCGAGGCGCGCGCCACATCGTAGAGGCGGTGGATCACCGCGTTCAGCGCCGGGTTCAGCCGTTCGATCATGGTAATGGCCGCCTCGACAAGCTCGGCCGGCGAGACTTCGCCGCGGTGAACGAGCCCGGCCAGATCCAGCGCATCGGACTCGGCGTAGGTTTCCAGGAAACTGTCGGTGATTTCGGCCATGTCTCTCTCCCTCGTTCCGCCATGCCGAACGGCGCCCGGTGGCAATCGCTTCAGACAATCGCCGATCGTGGCGCTGCCCCTCATCTGCCTGCCGGCCTCTTCTCCCCGTAAAACGGGGAGAAGGGGCTGGCCCAACGCTGGCGCTCTCTCAGCAACGCCGGAGAATTGGCGAAATCCTTAGCGAAGGCGTCCTTCTCCCCGTCACTATACGGGGAGAAGTGCCCGGCAGGGCGATGAGGGGCGGCGCCAAGATCGGCCCACTAGTCGCTCGACACCGGTCGCCTCACGCCAGCTCGACGGTCCGCCCTTCCTCGATGCTCTGCTCCGCGGCAAGCACGATGCGCAGGCTATTGACCGCGGCATCCATCTGCTCGGACAGGTCGAGATCCTCGCGGATGGAGCGCAGGAAGTATGCTTGCTCGCGATCGCAAAGCTCCTGGTGGCCGGGTTCGTCCTCCATGCTGACGATCTCGTCGGGCTTCCTGAAATTCTTGTCGCCGTCGACCTCGGCATAGTGGATCTTGAGCGCGTCGGTCTTGGTGTGTCGGTCGATATCGGCTGAGTTCGACACCTCGGCGAGTTCAGCTGCACTGCTTGCCGTCTGGCCGGCGACGATCGAGACCGCGCCCTTGGGGCCGACCACATCCTTCACGAAATAGGCCGTCTCGCTCATCATCGGGCCCCAGCCCGCCTCGTACCAGCCGACCGAACCGTCATCGAAGGTGACGTGCAGATGGCCGTAATTCTGCTTGGCGGCATCCGCCCACAATTTCGCGCCGATGCCGTGAACGCGGACCGGCTTGGCGCCGGTCAGCTGGCACATGACGTCGACATAGTGCACGCCGCAATCGACGATCGGGATCAGCGAGTCGATCAGGTTCTTGTGCCAGTGCCAGGCGCTGCCGCTGCTCTGCTGGTTGAGGTTGAGGCGCATGACCAGCGGCTTGCCGAGCGTCTTGCCGACCTCGATGAACTTTATCCATGACGGGTGGACGCGCAGGATATAGCCGAGCACCAGCTTGCGGTTTTTCGCCCGTGCGGCAGCGACGACCTTTTCGGCGTCTTCGATATTGGTGGCGAGCGGCTTTTCCATGAACACGTGGCAATTGGCGTCGATCGCCTTCAGCGCATATTCGGCATGCGTGTTGGGCCAGCTGTTGATGGAAACGGCATCCGGCCTGGTCTCTTTCAGCGCCAGGTCGAAATCCTCGTAGAGCGGATAGCCGGCTAATTCGGCCGGGATAATCTTGTTGCTCTTGATCGTGCGGCTCATGATGCTGACGATCTCGAAACCGTCGAGCCTGTGATAGGCGCTGGCATGCGACGCGCCCATATTGCCGAGACCGATCACCAGTACCTTTACTTTGTCGGCCAATGCCACCTCCCTTGTTCTTCTTGATCGCATAGTGGGCGGCAACCTTGTCGCCCCCTTCAAGTCTGCGCTGCCCCTCATCCGCCTGCCGGCACCTTCTCCCCGTATAGCGACGGGGAGAAGGGGCTGGGCCGCTACCTCGGCGCTATTCTTGCAACGCTGGTCATTGGCGAATTCCTTGCGACTGCAACTTTCTCCCCGTCCCTATACGGGGAGAAATGCCCGGCAGGGCAATGAGGGGCGGCACCGTCATCGACAATTGCCGAGTGCCTTACTTGACTGCCGAATCGAACAGGTGCGCCTTGATGTTGTCGACATTGAGCGCCGCAAAGGCTTCCGACAGTTTGTAGCCTTCGGCATCGGCCTTGACCTTGGCCTTGTCGAAATCATTGGCCGGGCCGATCAATTCGTTGGTGCAGACATCCTCGGCTTTTACCGGACTGGTGATCTGGCCGATCTTGTGGATCTGGTCGAAGAAGCCCTGCCAGCTCGCCATGTCGTGCGAGCCCCAGCCTTCGCGCTTGTCCATGTCGCCACGGAAGACGTTGATCTGCTGCAGGATCGAGGTGGTGCCGAGCTCAGGCCCGAGATTCTTGGCCAGCGTCGGGAACTGCTCGAACACCGCTTCGACGGCGGCGCGTGGATTCTGGTAGCCGAATTCGAGGCCCATCGCCCAGCCGCGCAGGTATTTTTCCAGGAACGCCTTGCGGTCGGGATCCCTCAGATCGGCCGCACGCACGACGAAAGTGTTCGCCGGCAGCTTCGAATTCTGCACGCCGAGCCAGTATTCGAAGTCGAGGTTCTTGGCGATCCATTCGGCCCGCAGCCCTTCCCATGACAGCGCCGCATCGCCCTGGCCGCCGGCAAGGGCGGTGCCCCAGGTCGGCCAGCCGGCTTCGACATACTTGACTTTCTTGATGTCGACGCCTTGCGAAGCCAGTAGCGGGTCGGTGATCGACTGCCATGCGGCGGAGCCGAGCAGGATGGTCTTGCCTTCGAGCGTCTTGAGGTCGTTCGTTCCCTCGCCCTTGCGGAAGGCGAAGCTGAACGTGTCGCGCGCGCCCATGTGGAACACGGATTTGAGCTTCATGCCGTTCTGGATGGCGAAGGAGAACACGCCGGGCGAGGGAAAGCCCATGTCGGCCTGGCCGACATCGACGAACTTCACCGTTGCGGTGCCGTCCGACGGCCCCGGCTGCATGTCGGTGTCGAGGTCGCCGAAATAGCCTGCTTTCTTGGCGGCCCAGTACGGATAATCGTCGAGCACTTCGAGCGTGCCGCGCGGCGAAATCCAGGTGAACTTGCCGTAAGGCTCGGCCTGCGCCCTGAACCCTGAGGCGCCGAGCGCGGTGGCCGTCACCAGGCCGGCGCCGGTGACTTGCAGAAAATAGCGGCGGCTGATGCCCGCCTTGGAACCGATATAATTTTCCCTGGTCATGCCATTCTCCCCTTTTTGTTGCTAGTAGTTTCTTGCCTGTCGCCCGCCTCCCGGGCGCCGTCGTCTCCTCGCCTGCATGTCGTTTGCGCACTTTGGGCGACATGCACTACGCCTCCCAGCTCGCCCATTTCTTCCCGATCAGGAAGAACAGCACGTAGATCAGGATGCCGAGCGTAGACAGGATCAGAACCACCGCGAAGAATTGCGGCATCTGGATCATCGACGAATAGGTGGTCAGCCGGTTGCCGAGGCCGAAGCCGCCGCCGACCATCTCGGCGCCGACCGCGGTCAAAAGCCCGAAGATCGCGCCGATCATCAGGCCGACAAGGATCATCGGCAGCGCCATCGGCGCGCGGATCTTCCAGAAGATCTGCAAGGTGCTGGCCCCATAGGAACGCGCCAGCGCGATCTTGGCGCTGTCGACGCGGCGAAAGCCCGTCGCCGCGTTGATCATCACCATCGGCCCGGCGGCAAGCGCGACCGCGATGATGCGCGGCGTGTAACCGAAGCCGAAGCGCAGGATAAGGAGCGGCACCAGCGCCAGCATCGGCGTGGTCACCAGGATCAGGATGTAGGGCGCGACGATCTTCTCGGCGAACGGGAATTGCGTGATCACCGCGGCCATCACCAGGCCGATAATGGCGCCGATCGAGAAGCCGGAGACCAGCTCGACCAGCGTGTAGCCAAGATGCGGCGCGATCAGCGGGAACTCGTCGTACAGCGCGTAGGCGATCGCGCTTGGCCCCGGCATGATGTAGTGCGGCACATTGAACAGCCGAAGCGCCAGCTCGATGCCGCCGATGATGATCACCGCAACGGCGATGATGGCAGTGACCTCGGCGCCCGACCTGATGCCGGGACCGCTGGCGAAGGCCGAAAGATTGGTCAGGCTGACCTCGTGCCCATCGCCGGCCTTGGCGCCCGATTTGGCCTTCGAGAATTCCGGTATGGCGTCGCCTCCGCTCACGGCCTGATCCTCACAATTTCTGCGGTGCCGCGCTCCCGCGCCTTCGGCCGCACGCGTTCGCCGACAATGTCCATCTTGATCGTGATGGTGAGGTCGAAGACCTCCTTGGTCGCCATGATCTCCAGCGAGCGCGGGCGCGCAAACGGCACGCGATATTCCTTGGCGACGCGGCCCGGCCGCGCGCTCAGCACCACCACCCTGTCGGAAAGGAAGATCGCCTCCTCGACGCTGTGGGTGATGAAGACGATGGTGGTTTTGGTATCGAGCCAGATCTCCTCGACGAGACGGTTCATCTCTTCGCGGGTAAAACTGTCGAGCGCGCCGAACGGCTCGTCCATCAAAAGCACCGATGGCTTCAGCGCCAGCGCCCGCACGATCGCCGCGCGTTGCTGCATGCCACCCGAAAGCTCGCGCGGGAACTTGCCGCCGAAGCCGTCCAGCCCGACGCGGTTGACGAGATGGGCGATCCAGGCGCGATCCGGCTTCTCGCCCTTGATCTCGAAGGGAAAATGGATGTTGGCGTCGAGATTGCGCCAGGGCAGCAGGTTTGCCTCCTGGAAAACGATGCCGATATCCGGATGCGGACCGGTGATCTCTTTGCCGTCGAGCCGGATTGTCCCGCTGGTCAGGCGATGCAGCCCGGACATCGACCACAAAAGCGTGGTCTTGCCGCAGCCGGAGGGGCCGACGATCGAGACGATCTCATTGGCGTGAACGTCGAGGCTGCAGCGGTCCAGCGCCAAAAGGTCGCCGGAAGCTGTATGATAGATCTTGGTCGCATCGTGCACGCCAAGCTTCGGGGTTTTTGCACTGCCCGCGTTCATGCGCCCCCTCAGGGATTGCGCGATGATCCAGTGGGTCATCCGTCCGCAAAATCAGTCTGTAACTATCCTACTTTACTGTCAAGCCGCGACCGCGACTCTAGTCAGCGAGATCGTTTGTACCACGATTACAGCATTGTTTGAGTTAGCTTTTCTATTTCTTGAAATGCTTGTTGCTTTCCTACATACTTCCGGAACCGGCCGCATGAGGCGGAGCAGGCAAGCGGTGCGCAAACATGGTAGAGGTCGAGTTCCACGAACGGCAGGGAATGACCCATGACCGAAGCTGACGGCCAGGGCCGGCCGACCTCGGACGACGACCCGGATGGGCGCGATCCACATGGACGCGATCATGTCAGGCGCATCCCCGACATCATCTCGCTGGTGAAGGACTCCTACGGTGAATTGCGCCCGGCGGAGCGGCGCGTCGCCGATGTCGTGCTCGACGACGTCAGGTTCGCGGTCGACGCATCCAATGCCGTACTCGCCCAGCGCGCCCAGGTCAGCGAACCGACGGTGACCCGGTTCTGCCGCGCCATCGGCTGCGAGGGCGTACGCGACTTCAAGCTGAAGCTGGCGCAGAGCCTGGTCGTCGGCGCGCTCTATCTGAGCAAGCCGCCGCCCACCAGCAGCGACAATGGCATGCCGTTCTGGAATGCCGTCTTCGGCGAGGCCCGCCGAGCGCTGCAGGAGGCCGAACGGCAGCTTGATCCGGCACAGCTGGTGAAGGCGGCCGAGCTCATCGCCAAGGCGCGCCAGGTCACGGTGTTCGGCCTCGGCGGCAGCTCCTCGGCGCTGGCGCAGGAAACCCAATACCGGCTGTTCCGCTACGGCATCACCGTCAGTGCCCAGTGCGACCCGTATCTGATGCGGATGACCGCCTCGACCTTGAAGCCCAGCGATCTGGTGATCGCCATCTCGGCGACGGGACGCACGCGCGAGGTGATCGAGGCCGTCGAGCTCGCCAAGCATTACCGCGCCAACGCGATCGGCGTGACCGCGCCCGACACCGACCTTGCCCGCGCCTGTGACGTCAGGCTGACGGTGGCGGTGCCCGAATACCCCGACACGCTGAAGCCGACCGCCTCCCGCTTCGCCTTCCTCGCCGCGATCGACCTGATGGCGGTGGCGGCCGCCTACAAGCTCGACGGCTCGGCCCGCGAAACGGTCCGCCGCATCAAATACAACGCCCAGATCCACAGGACGGGCAAGGAGATGGAGCCGCTGGGGGATTGACGCCTGGTTTATGGGGGTTTGCGCTTCCCCTCACCCTCTCCCCGTAAAGGACGGGTAGAGGGGTCGCCAGCGCTGGAGCTTGTCCCTTCTCCCCGTTGTTCACGGGGAAGGTGCCGGCAGGCGGTTGAGGGGCAGCGCCGAGTTCGACAGTTGAAGGAGAGAAAAAACAGATGCTAGACATGGCACCATCGAAACAGGCGGCCACCTGGCTTTCCTCCCTCGCCCGGGCGCTCGAGGCGGGCGACGGCGAGGCCGCAACCAACCTGTTCGTCGAGGACTGCTATTGGCGCGATCTGCTGACCTTCACCTGGAACATCAAGACCATGGAAGGTCGCGCGGCGATCCACGACATGCTGGAAGCGACCCTGGCGACAACAAAGCCAACTGCCTGGCAGCTCAGCGGCGAGGCAAGCGCGGACGAAGGCATCGTCGAGGCCTGGTTCACCTTCGAGACGGCATCGGCATGGGGCCAGGGTGTTCTGCGCCTGCAGGACGGCCGATGCCGGACGCTGTTCACGGCGATGAGCGATCTCAAGGGTTTTGAGGAGCGCAAGGGGCCGGCGCGGCCGCTGGGTGTCCGCCACAAGGCCGACCCGGACCGCGAGACTTGGGCAGAGGCGAGGGCGCGCGAAACGCATGACCTAGGCGCCATTGAGCAGCCCTACTGCCTGGTCATCGGCGGCGGCCAGGGCGGCATCATGCTGGGGGCAAGGCTGCGGCAGCTCGGCGTACCGGCCATCATCATCGAGGAGAATGCGCAGGCCGGCGATTCCTGGCGCAACCGCTATCGCTCGCTCGTGCTGCACGACCCGGTCTGGTACGACCATCTGCCTTACATCCCGTTTCCGGAAAACTGGCCGGTGTTCACGCCCAAGGACAAGATGGGCGACTGGCTGGAAATGTATACGCGCGTCATGGAGCTCAATTACTGGACCTCCACAAAATGCCTCAGCGCGTCCTATGACGGAGCCGAAAAGGTCTGGACGGTCGAGGTCGACCGCGCCGGCGAGCGCATCACGCTGAAGCCGAAGCACGTTGTCTTTGCGACCGGCGCCTATGGTCCGCCGAGGCGTATCGACCTGCCGGGCGCCGAGGCCTTCCAGGGCGAGATCCTGCATTCCAGCCAGTATTCCAGCGGCGAGAATTTCCGCCGCAGACGCGTCGCGGTCATCGGGGCGGCGAGTTCGGGGCACGATGTCGCCGTCGACCTATGGGAGAGCGGCGCTGAGGTGACCATGATCCAGCGCTCGCCGACGACGGTGGTCAAGTCCGACACCCTGATGGAGGTCGGCTTCGAGATCTTTTCGGAGAAGGCGCTGGCCCGCGGCATCACCACCGAGAAGGCCGACCTGATCGTCGCCTCGACACCGTTCGCGCTGCTGCCGCAAAGCCAGCGGGCGCTCTACGACATCATCAAGGCGCGCGACGCGGCCTTCTACGACCGCTTGCGCGGCGCCGGCTTCGCCATCGATTTCGGCGACGACGAGACCGGGCTGCTGATGAAGGCCTACCGTACCGGCTCGGGCTACTACATCGACGTCGGCGCCTCGGATCTGATCATAGACGGCAAGATCGGCGTCCGCAGCGGCGTCAAGATCGAATCGCTGACGCCGACCGGGATTCTCTTCGACGACGGCACCGAACTGGCGGCCGATGCGATCATCACCTGCACCGGCTATCAGTCGATGAACGAAACCGTGGCGGCGATCGTCTCGCGCGAGGTCGCCGACAAGGTCGGCCCGTGCTGGGGGATTGGCTCGGGCGTGAAAGGCGACCCGGGGCCATGGCAAGGCGAATTGCGCAACATGTGGAAGCCGACGGCGCAGGAAGCGCTATGGTTCCACGGCGGCAACCTCGCACTGTCGCGCTTCTATTCGAAATTCGTGGCGCTGCAGATCAAGGCGCGCATAGAACGCATTGCGACGCCGGTTTACGGGGCGCCGAGCAACTCCGGCTGCTAACCTGTGCGTTCATCATCCCAGGGCGAAGCAAGGAGCGCAGCGACGCGGCGCAGACCCCTAGGATAATGAACGCGTGGCGGCAGGCCCGGCCTTCAATCGTGGCTATGCCCGAAATGCCTGGCCGCGACGTCGACATGGGTCTCGTGGGCATGGGCTTCGAAACGTTCGGTATCGCTCAGATCGTTTGCTGCTTCGTTCGGCCACCAGGTGCCGCCAATCACGATGCCGTCCGAGACAAGCCTCTGCTCGGCGACCAGCGAGGCGCCGACCGCATCGACAAAGGTAAAACGGCCCGGGCGCAGCCGCAGCACCGCGATATCGCCGACGGCGCCGACCGCCAGCGTGCCGAGCTCCGGCCTTGCGATCGCTTCGGCGGGCCGCTGTGTCGCGGCGCGCAGGACCTCGACCAGCGGCATGCCGAGCGCCAGCAGTTTCGACATGCAGACCAGAATGTCGAAGGCCGGGCCGTCGACGCAGTAGAGATGCACGTCGCTGCTGATCACATCAGGCGCCAGCCCTTCGCTGAGCATCGCCTTGGCGACCTCGAAATCGAACGAACCCATGCCGTGGCCGATATCGAAGATGACGCCGCGCTCGCGCGCCAGCCGCATGTCGGGCCGGACCGCGCCCGAGGCGAAGATCGGCGCGTTGGGAAACGGCCGGAAGCAGTGGGTGAGGACGTCGCCCTTGCGCAGGCGCGGCAGCACTTCCGAACGGCCCGGCGGCGGCTCGTCGATATGCGCCATCAGCGGCACGCCGACCTGGTCGGCGGCTTCGAGCGCCAGATCGACCGGCGCGATGCCGCTGGTGCCGCCGGCATGGCGACCGGAGCGGACCTTGACGCCGACGACCACGTCGGCGTGCTCGCGCACCGCCGCCACCGTCTCGCGCGGTTCGCAGAGCCGGAGATCGCTGCACTCGCCGACCGAAACGGTCTGCGAAAAGCCGAAAATGCCGGCAAAGGAAATGTTGACATAGGCCAGGATGCGCACCTTCGAGCGCTCGATGACGTGGCGGCGAAAGCCGAGGAAGTTGCCGGCGCCGGCACTTCCGGCGTCGATGAAGGTGGTGGTGCCGCTTTTTGCGGCGAGGCGGTCGGCATCGACACCCAGCGAGGTGCCACCCCAATAGACGTGGCTGTGCAAATCGATGAGGCCGGGCGCGACGACGGAGCCCGTGGCATCGATGACGCGCGCGGCACGCTCGAAGGGAATGTCGGCATCGATCGCGGCGATGCGGCCGTCGGCGATGGCCAGATCGCGTTGCGCGTCGAGGCCGGACGCCGGGTCGATGAGGCGGCCGCCCTTCAGGAGGAGATCAAATTGCATCGGCGTCCGGCTCCGTTGTGTCTTCTCTCGTCAAACCGGTCTGTAGGCGACGGCCTCGACCTCGATCTTGATGTCGATCATCAGCCGTGACTCGACGGTGGTGCGGGCCGGCGGATCCTTTGGAAAATGCTTGGCATAAACGGCATTGAAGGCGCCGAAGTCGCGCGCGTCCTCGAGCCACACCGTCGTCTTGACCACGTCGTCCATGGTGCAGCCGGCCAGCGCCAGGGCTGCCTGGACGTTGGAAAGCACCTGCTCGGTCTGTTCGGCGATGCCGCCGGTCACCACCACGCCGTCGCTGCCGACCGGCACCTGGCCGGAGACATAGACCATATCGCCGGCCCGGACCGCCGGCGACAGCGGCACCTGGGATGTTCCAAAACACTGCTTGGGCAAGAAAAAGTCTCCTGTTCAAAAAACATCGGCGCCTTGCCGTGCTGTCCGGCAAATCGCGCAGGGCCCGCGCGGCTCGGGCCCTTTCGCTGCGCCGGTTTGCCCGTTTCCGGCCGGAAGGTCCACGCCTGTCCCGGCGATTCTCATACACGCCGTGTTGGAAAGCAACATTTTTCGGAATTCATGTTGCTTTATTACAAGACCATCAGCATCCTGCTAGACGAGCGGTTGCGTCAAGTCATCCGGCAAGCGAGGATTGGCGAGGAAAAAAGCGAGGAGCCGCATGATCGATTTCGGTGGCCGCAGCGTGGTCGTGACAGGTGCGGCCGGTGGCGTCGGCCGCGCACTGGTCGCTGTCCTGTCCGCCTGCGGGGCCAGGGTGATCGCTTGCGATCGCGAGGGCACCGACCTGAGCGGCGCCGGAATAGAAGAGGCCCATCATTTCGATCTGCTCGATGACGACGCCGTGGCGGCATTTGCCAAGCGCATCGGGGAAAGCGCTGCACCGGCGGCGGTCATCTCCAACGCCGGCTGGACGCGGGCGGAAACGCTCGCCGATGTCTCGACTGCAGTGCTTGATCACGAGATGGATCTGAATTTTCGCAGCGCCGCCCTGCTGTCGCAGGCACTGCTTCCCGTCATGCGCAACCAGCCGCAGGGCGCCGCCTTCGTGTTCATCTCCTCGGTCAACGCGCAGGCCCATTTCGGCAATCCCGCCTACGCCGCCGCCAAGGCAGCACTCAACGCCTGGATGCGCGCCATCGCCACCGAGGAAGGCCGCAACGGCATCCGCGCGAATGCCGTCATTCCCGGCTCGATCCGAACCGGTGCCTGGGAACATCGCCTTGCCCACAAGCCGGAGATCCTCGCCGCCGTCGGGAAGCTCTATCCCCTGGGAAGGCTGGTTGAACCCGTCGAGGTTGCCCGCGCCGCGGTATTCCTGACGTCGTCCTTTGCCAGCGGCATTACCGGCACGACGCTGAATGTCGACGCCGGCCTGATGGCCGGCAATCTGCCGTTTCTGGACCAGATCGGCGGCTGACGGATCAAGTCGAGCCTTCACTGACCGAAGTTTTCACAAAAACCGAAACATCGCAAAAGATAGGGGAGCAAAAGTGACCTTCGACAGGAACCCGTTTCCGCCCGGCGACGCCGACCGCCATGCGCTTTGGGAGATGCTGGTGCGGCGCGACATCGACGCCTTTCTCGGCCAGGATTGGTCGATGGTCGAGGATGATTTCGTGGCCTCGAGCTTCTTCGGCATGCACGCTCATTTCCTCTGCGATGCGGACGCCTGGCGGCTGCAATTCCCGACGCTTCGCAGCTACCGCGACGAGTGGCTGCGCCAGGCCAGGGAGACCGCGGCGACGGCATTCGCCGAACCGTTGCGCGAGGCGCTGTTCCGCGTCACCAACATGCGCGACATCGACGTCGACGGCGACCGCGCCGTGCTGCACAAGAAGTTCAACGGCTCGGTCGCCAAGGCCGACGGCAGCGCCGAGAGGCTGAAATGGCAGACCCTGTATTTCTGCACCAAGGTCGAGGGAAGCTGGAAGATATCAGGCTTCGTCGGCTACATGCCGCACCCGCTCGGGAGTTAGCTACGCTTCGTCATCCCAGGGCGGAGCGAACGCGAAGCGGAGCGCAGACCCTGGGATCCATGCCGTGACGGCGGCCAAAGAATGCAGCGGTTCGGAATGGCGCTAGTATCCGCAACAGTGCCCGAGGGCGCTCATCATCCGCTACACTGCCCGCCGGTGCGAGAACGCTCGATTCTGGTCCGCTTCGTATGTCACATGTGTCACGGCATGGATCCCAGGGTCTCCGCGACGTCGCTTCGCTCCTGCTCCGCCCTGGGATGACGAAGTGATCACCCGCTGGCATACAAATTTGTGAGAATCGGTATCCGCTGCCGACCTCGCGTTCATGATAAGAAGCGGTCGAACCCCCTGGGGACGAAAGCATGACCGGCTTCACACCCACCATCTCGACCATCACCGCCGCCTTTCTCGCTTCCTTCGTCGAGGTCGTCGAAGCCTTCACCATCGTGCTGGCGGTCGGCGTGACGCGCAGCTGGCGTCCGGCGCTGATCGGCGCGGCACTGGCGCTGGCGCTTCTCGCCGCACTGGTCCTGGCATTCGGGCCGCTGCTGGCGCTCGTTCCCATCACTGTTCTGCAGTTCGTCGTCGGCGTCCTGCTGATCCTGTTCGGCATGCGGTGGCTGCGCAAAGCCATCCTGCGCGCCGCCGGTGTCATCGCCCTGCGTGACGAGGAGGCGGCCTTTTCCAGGGAAACCGCGGTGCTGCGTCGGCAGGCCAGTCACCGGCGGGCCGATTATCTGGCGGGGGTGGCGGCGTTCAAGGCGGTGCTGCTCGAAGGTGTCGAGGTGGTGTTCATCGTCGTCGCGGTCGGCGCAGCACACGGGCAGACGCTCTATGCCAGCTTGGGCGCCCTGGCGGCGTTCGTCCGGGTGATGCTGATCGGCCTCGCTTTGCATCGGCCGCTGGCGCGCGTCCCGAAAAATGCGCTCAAATTCGTCGTCGGGCTGATGCTGACCAGCTTCGGCATCTTCTGGACCGGCGAAGGCATCGGCGCCGACTGGCCGGGCCACGATCTGGCCCTGCTCGCGATCTTCGCGATCGTCGCGCTGGCGTCGTTTGCCATCGTCCGCTGGCTGCGCAGCGCCTATCCCGCAGCCATCGGAGGGTTGGCCCGATGAACGTCGTTCGCCTTGCCGTCAGGGAGTTCATCGGCATGTTTGGCGACGACGGCAATCTGGCACTGCTCGCCTTGCTGCTGGTCGCGGCGATCACCGCGTCGGTGAAGTTTCTGGCGCTGCCGCCGCTGCTTGGCGGCGTCCTGCTGCTGATCGGCTGCCTCGCCATCCTGGTGCAGAGCGTGCGGTGCGCCGCGCGGCACCAGTGATCAGGGCAGCGCTCATCGATCGATCCGCGTCGACAGGATGATCGAGGACGACGTCCGTTCGACCCCATCCATCGCGCCGATCTCGTCGAGGAGCGTGTCGAGATCCTTGATCGACGGCGCGTCGACAATGACGATCATGTCGAAATTGCCGCTCACCGAATGCAGCGTCCGCACCGGCGGCAGCGCCTGCAGGCTGCGCACCACCTTGTCGGCGAGCTTGGGGGTGACGGTGAGCAGGACATGCGCCCGCACCAGTCCCTGTTCGTAGTCAGGCGAAAGCCTGACGCCATAGCCGGTGATGATGCCGCGCTGCTCCAGTCGCTCGATCCGGCTCTGCACCGTCGTCCGCGACACGCCGAGCCGCCGCGCCAGCTCGGCCGTCGAGGCGCGCGCGCTCGCCCGCAGCAGGGAGAGCAGGGCCTGTTCGGCGTTGCTAAGCACTTTCGACGAACTCCATCGGCATATTGATCAGCAAGATGCTTCGTTTCGAACAGTTCCACGCTTCCTTTCGACAGGCAAGCTGCGATTCTGTGCTTCGCAATTAACGTTCGGGTGAGAGAAGCGGTCATGAAGAAAATCATCGTTGTCGGCGCCGGCAAGATCGGCTCGACCATTGCCGAGATGCTGGCTTCCACCGGCGACTATCATGTCACCCTCGTCGACCGCTCGGCCGCTCAGCTCGGCGCGGCCGAACTGCCTGCCACGGTCGAGACGCTTGAGCTCGACATCGAAGCCGCCGGCACGCTCGAAGCGGCCCTGGCTGGCAAGTTCGCGGTGCTCAGCGCAGCACCCTTCCACCTGACCACGCGCATCGCCGAAGCGGCGGCCAGCGCCGGTGTGCATTATCTCGACCTGACCGAGGACGTCGTCAGCACCAGGCGCGTCAAGGAACTGGCGCGCTCCGGCAACAGCGCCTTCATTCCGCAATGCGGGCTGGCGCCGGGGTTCATCTCGATCGTCGCCAATGATCTCGCCAGCCGCTTCGACACGCTGGAAAGCGTGCGCATGCGGGTCGGCGCGCTGCCGCAATACCCGTCGAATGCGCTGAACTACAATCTGACCTGGAGCACGGACGGCGTCATCAACGAATATTGCGAGCCTTGCGAGGCGATCGTCGAGGGTGAGCTGATCGAGGTGCCGCCGCTGGAGGAGCGCGAGGAATTCTCGCTCGACGGTGTCACCTACGAGGCGTTCAACACCTCCGGCGGGCTCGGCACGCTGGCCGAAACGCTGAAGGGCAAGGTGCGCACGCTGAACTATCGCACTATCCGCTACCCCGGCCACGCCGCGATCATGAAGGCGCTGCTCAACGATCTCGGCCTGCGTCACCGCCGCGACGTGCTGAAGGATATTTTTGAGAGCGCCCTGCCGGCGACGCTGCAGGACGTGGTCATCGTCTTCGTCACCGTCAGCGGCCGCAAGAACGGCCGCCTGCTGCAGGAGACCTACGCCAACAAGATCTACGCCAAGCGCGTCGGCGAGACAGTGCGCAGCGCCATCCAGATCACCACGGCCTCTGCCATCTGCGCGGTGTTGGACATGCTGGCCGACGGCACCTTGCCGGCGACAGGTTTCATCAAGCAGGAGGACATCGCCCTCGACGCGTTCCTCGCCAACCGTTTTGGGAATGCCTATGCGCAGCATGAAATGGTTAGCCGGCTTGCGGGGTGAGCTGTGTAATCTCCCCCCTCGAGGGGGAGATGTCGCCGAAGGCGACAGAGGGGGTCGCCTTGCGTAGAGCGCTAACCTCCATCTGTCGCAAGGGAGGTCGCATCCGGTCGAACCGACCCCCTCTGGCCTGCCTCTTTGCCCACCACTTGGCATCTCCCCCTCAAGGCCCTCAAGGGGGGAGATCACCAGCCCTCAAACATGCAGCGCCTGCCCGAGCGCCTTCAAAGCCGCCTCCTGAAAACCCTCACCTTGTGTCGGGTGGGCGTGGATGGTGCCGGCGATGTCCTCCAGCCTAGCGCCCATTTCCAGCGCCAGGCCGAAGGCCGTCGATAGTTCCGACACGCCCTGGCCGACCGCCTGGATGCCGAGCACCAGATGATTGTCCGCGCGGGCAACGACCCGGACGAATCCCTCCTCGCCAAGTTTCGTCATGGCCCGGCCGTTGGCGGCAAACGGAAATAGCCCGACCTTGATCTCGCCACCGAGGGCCTTTGCCTCGTCCGGCGACAGGCCTGCGGTGATGAGTTCCGGATCGGTGAAGCAGATGGCGGGAATGCAGCGCTTGTCCCAGCTGCGCTTGTGGCCGGCGGCGATCTCGGCGACCATTTCGCCTTGCGCCATCGCCCGGTGCGCCAGCATCGGCTCGCCGGTGACGTCGCCAATGGCAAAGATGCCGCGCATCGAGGTGCGGCACTGGTCGTCGATGCGGATGAATTTACCCGTCATGTCGAGGTCAATCTGCTCCAGCCCCCAGTCTTCGACCACCGGCTTGCGCCCGACGGTGACCAGAATCCTGTCGGCAACGATCTTGCCATTCTTGCCGTCCTTCGTCTCCACCAGCAGCGCATCCCCCTTGGTCGACAGTCCTTTGGCCTTGGCGCCCACAAGCACCTCGATACCGAGCTCGGCAAGCCGCTTCACGACTGGCCGGGTCAGCTCCGCATCATACTGCGCCAGCACGCGCGGCAAAGCCTCGACCACGGTCACCCTGGCGCCCATCTTGGCGAAGGCCATGCCGAGCTCCAGCCCGATATAGCCGCCACCGACGACGGCAAGCCTTTCCGGCACTTCGCTCAACGCCAGCGCTTCAGTCGACGAGATCACCGGCCCATGGAACGGCAGTGACGGCAGCTCGACCGACGCCGAGCCGGTGGCGATCACCACCGTCTCGGCGCGGACCACCTGCATCCCGGTCTCGGTCTGGACCTCGACGGTCTTGCCGTCGCGGAATTTCGCCCAGCCGTGCACGGTCTTGACCCCGGCCTTCTTGAGCAGGCCGGCAACGCCGCTGTTCAGCCGGCTAACAATACCGTCCTTCCAGGCGATGGTCGTTTCAAGATCAATGGATGGTTTTGCAATTGAAATGCCGAGCGGGCTTCTGCCGCCGGCCATGTGGGAGATTTTCTCGAACTCCTCGGCCGCATGGATCAGCGCCTTGGACGGAATGCAGCCGACATTGAGACAAGTGCCGCCCGGCTTGCCGAACTCGACGATAACCGTGTCGATGCCAAGCTGGCCGGCGCGGATGGCACAGACATAGCCGCCGGGACCGGCGCCGATGACGAGCAGCTTGCAGGAGATTTCTTTCATCTGGATCTAGCTCCTCGGCATTCTGGCGCAGCTGTTGGGAAAAGAGCGCTCCGCAGCGATCCTTCGCGCCCCCCAATGTCCTGCCGGATATCTCCCCAACGAGGGGGGAGATTGGCTGTTTCTGCGATTCGCCTGCTCCCCGAACGGCGAAGATTGGGAAGGCCGGCGTGACGTACAATCTCCCCCGTTGTGGGGGGGATGCCTGGCAGGGCAGAGGGGGGGCGCTGTCCCGCCATCATCTCGATCGTTCCGCCTCAATCCACAAAAATCAGCGCCGGGGTCTCCAGCAGCGCCTTGATCCGTTGAATAAACACCGCGGCGTCCCAGCCGTCGATCACCCGGTGGTCGAAGCTGGAGGACAGGTTCATCATCTTGCGCGGGATGAATTGGGTGCCGTCCCACACCGGCCGCATCATCATCTTGTTGACCCCGATGATCGCTACTTCCGGATGATTGATCACCGGCGTCGTCGCCACACCGCCCATGGCGCCGAGCGAGGTGATGGTGATGGTCGACCCCGACAGCTCGTCGCGCGTCGCCGTGCCTGACTTGGCCGCCTCGGCTAGCCTGATAACCTCGGCGGCGCAGTCCCAGATGTCGCGCGCCTCGGCGTGCTTGACCACCGGCACCACCAGCCCCGAAGACGTCTGCGCGGCGATGCCGATATGGACGCCGCCATGCTGGTGGACGATGCCGGCCTCGTCGTCGAACAGCGCGTTGAGGTTGGGCTGGTCGGCGATCGCCTTGACCATCCCCCGCATCAGGAACGGCAGCAGCGTCAGCTTCGGCCTTTCCGCGCCGGTGCGCTTTTCCTTGTTGAGTGCCGCGCGCAAATCCTCGAGCGCGGTGACGTCGATCTCCTCGACATAGGTGATGTGCGGGATGCGCGACTTGGCCAGCGTCATCTTCTCGGCGATCTTGCGCCTGAGCCCGATCACCTTGATGTCCTCGACCGTCTCGTTGCGGGCGAGGCCGGAGATTTTCGCGAGCTGCGGCCCGCGCGCCAGGAAAGCCTCGATGTCCTCGTGCTGGATACGCCCGGCCGGGCCGCTTCCCGCAACCTGACGGAGATCGATGCCGGCCTCTTTTGCCCTCAGGCGTATGGCCGGCGATGCCAGCGGCCTTTCACCTTCGAGGCGCGGTGCGCCGAGCGGCGCAGTACCCCCACCCCTAACCCCTCCCCCCAAGGAGGAGGGGGATTCCCTGTCTGCCTCACGCACACTCTCAATTGGTGCACGCTTCAGTGCGGGTGACTTGGCATCGGCCTTGGCGGCCGAGGCTCGTCCCCCTCCCCCTTGTGGGGAGGGGCTAGGGGTGGGGGTACTCTTGGCGCCCGCCTCCCCCCCCGACTCCGCACCCGCCTTCACATTGCCCTCGCCGGCCACTTTCAAGCGTACAATGGGCGAGCCGATCGCCACCGTGTCGCCGATCTCGGCACCGAGCCACAGGATCTCGCCGTCGACCGGCGAAGGAATCTCGACCGTCGCCTTGTCGGTCATAACAGCGGCAAGCACCGCGTCCTCGCGCACGAGGTCGCCGACCTTAACCTGCCATTCGACCAGCTCGGCCTCGGCGACGCCTTCGCCGACATCGGGCAGCTTGATCACATATTCGCCCATCGTTAGGTCCCCCCTACCAAGGCGTTTGCGCTGCCCCTCACCCTTACCCTCTCCCCGTAAAGAACGGGGAGAGGGGGATCGCCGGCGTGGTGACCAGTCCCTTCTCCCCGTTCTTCACGGGGAGAAGATGCCGGCAGGCAGATGAGGGGCGGCGCCACCATTGGCAATTGGTCTGAACCGATTACTCTCCATCCCATCTCAGGCCTCCATCGTTTCAACGAGCGCGCGGCCGAGCCGGGCCGGACCGGGAAAATAGTCCCACTCCTGCGCATGCGGATAGGGCGTGTCCCAGCCGGCGACCCGCACTACGGGCGCTTCCAGATGGTAGAAGCAGTGCTCCTGCACCAGCGCCGAAAGTTCGGCGCCGAAGCCGGATGTCAGCGTCGCCTCGTGCACGATAACGCAGCGGCCCGTCTTTTTCACCGAGCCGACGATCGTCTCGAGATCGAGCGGCAGCAGCGTCCGGAGATCGATGATCTCGGCGTCGATGCCGGTCTCCTCGGCCGCCGCCTCGGCGACATAGACCATAGTGCCGTAGGCAAGCACGGTGACAGCGGCGCCCGGCCGGCGGATCACCGCCTTGCCGAGCGGGACCGTATAGTGGCTGTCTGCGACCTCGCCGAGCTCATGCTTCGACCACGGCGTCACCGGGCGCTCGTGATGGCCGTCGAACGGGCCGTTGTAGAGCCGCTTCGGCTCCAGGAAGATCACCGGGTCGGGATCCTCGATCGCCGCAATCAAAAGACCCTTGGCGTCATGCGGGTTGGACGGCACGACGACCTTCAGGCCGGAGACATGGGTGAACAGCGCCTCCGGGCTCTGGCTATGGGTCTGGCCGCCGAAGATGCCGCCGCCGGTCGGCATTCGCACCACGATCGGGCAGGTGAAATCGCCGTTCGAGCGATAGCGCAGCCGCGCCGCCTCCGAGACGATCTGGTCGTAGGCCGGATAGACATAGTCGGCAAACTGCACCTCGACGCAAGGTTTCAGGCCGTAGGCGGCCATGCCGATGGCCGAGCCGACAATGCCGGATTCACTGATCGGCGCATCGAAGCAGCGGCTCTTGCCGTATTTGGCCTGCAAACCTTGCGTGCAACGGAAGACGCCGCCGAAAAAGCCGACATCCTCGCCGAACACGATGACGCGTTGGTCGCGCGCCATCGACACATCCATGGCGTCGCGGATCGCCTCGATCATGGTCCGTCTTGGCATGGTCAGACCCCCGCCTGCTGGCGCTGGCGCCTGAGGTGCGGCGGCATTTCGGCATAGACGCCCTCGAACATGTCGCGCGTCGAGGGCTTGCCGCCGGCATGCAGCGTGCCGTGGCGTTCGGCCTCCCTTTGCGCCGCGATCACCGTTTCGAGGATTTCCGCCTCGGCCTGGGTATGGCGCTCTTCCGACCAGACGCCGCGCTGGATGAGGTGGTTCTTCAGCCTGACGATCGGATCGCCGAGCGGCCACGCGTCGGACTCGGCCTTCGGCCGGTAGGCTGACGGATCGTCGGAGCTCGAATGCGCGCCGACCCGGTAGGTGACATACTCGACCAGCGTCGGCCCGAGATTGCTGCGCGCCCTCTCCGCCGCCCATTTGGCCACAGCGTGGACGGCGAGATAATCGTTGCCGTCGACCCGCAGCGACGGGATGCCGAAGCCGAGACCGCGGGCGGCGAAGGTGCCGGAGCCGCCACGGGCGATGCCCTGGAATGTCGAGATCGCCCACTGGTTGTTGACGACGTTGAGCACGACCGGCGCCTTGTAGGTCGAGGCGAACACCAGCGCCGAATGGAAGTCGGACTCGGCGGTCGAGCCGTCGCCGATCCAGGCGGCGGCGATCTTCGAATCATTGCTGATCGCGGAAGCCATCGCCCAGCCGACCGCCTGGATGTATTGCGTCGCCAGATTGCCGGAGATCGAGAAGAAGCCATGCTCTTTCGACGAATACATGATTGGCAATTGCCGCCCCTTCAGCGGATCGGCTTCGTTCGAATAGATCTGGTTCATCATCGTGACCATCGGATATCCGTCGGCAATGAGCAGGCCGGCCTGCCGATAGGTCGGAAAGTTCATGTCGCCCGGCGCCAGCGCCTTGCGGAAGGCGCAGCTCACCGCCTCTTCGCCGAGATGCTGCATGTAGAAGGAGGTCTTGCCCTGGCGCTGCGCCATCTGCATGCGCGCATCGAAGCTGCGCAGCGTCATCATGTGGCGCAGCCCTTCCAGCAATTCGTCGTCGGACAGCAGGCCGGCCCACGGCCCGACGGCCTCGCCGGCGCGGTTGAGCACGCGGATGATCGAAAACGCCAGATCGCGGATGGTGCGCGGATCGACCTCGATCTCCGGGCGCGGCACCGAGCCGGCCTTGGGGATGGTCACGTCTGAGAAATCCGGCGTCCCGCCCGGCCGCACCTCGGGTTCCGGCACATGGAAACGCAACATTCCTGCATCAGCCATGACCTTCGTCCTCCAATGTTGCCCGGCGCGATCTTCGCACACCGCCGGACCAGTGCCAATTCGTCGGGCAAGGCTTCGAGCCAGCGACCGCGCCGGCCAGCACTCGTCAAGATGAAGATATATCGGCGAAATTTCTTGTCGATCTTCTGCCGCCACGCGCAATTTGGCGCATGGTCCGGCCTGACCTGGCGCAAGAGCCGGGAATTCCTGTTGGAAAGATCGCTCGTCGAGTTCCGTCGCGCCCCCTCTGTCCTGCCGGAGGATCGCGGTATCATTCCAGCTGGGATTCCTCGCCCCCACGGGAGTGGGGGAGAGGTGGCTCGGCGAAGCCGAG